>JBCBHI010000448.1:0-4760 GCA_038525885.1 Bacteroidota bacterium | reverse complement strand
AGGTATTGAGATTCGCAGGGATAGACAGCTCTGCCAGGTTGTAGGCATTGGTGTTTCTTGCACCGTTAAATAGGTTCTCCAAGTTGAAATGAGGAACCGCTGGTACGGGCATTGTCACCCCATCTACCACCAGGGTTTGGAAATCAGCGGCATTGGCTGGGTTAAAATTGGACTGCCCGCCACTAAGCGTTAAGTATCTTCTAGCACGAAGAAAACCAGCACCTATTTTTCTCTCCCAACGGGTAGCATCATATCCTACCAGGATTTTGTTGGTGATATTACCCGTTTCGATCGTGTAATCGAAATAAACACTTAGATTATCGGTATCCCAAGACTGTTGTCTCCGGTCATAACGAAGTCTTGCCAGCGTAGGGATCACATTTCCATCAATATCTACAGCTGTCCCATCAACTCTATGCTCTGCTAGATCTTCTTCCCATGTTTGCTTCATATACTGGGCATTGAAGCCCAAGTTGTCGGCAAACCGCTTACTAAAGTTAGCGGTAAACATGAGTTCATCGTTTTTATAGTGATCATTGGCAGCACCAACATTGAGTGAAATGGGAGTACTATTAATATCAAATTCTCCATTGATAGCACCAAATATGGGCTGGCCCCTATCAAGATTTCCAACATTATTGCTGTAAATCATTTCAACATTTAGTGCCGTCGATTCATTAGGCACATAGCTTAAGGAAGGCGTAATCAAAAAGGCGTTATTATCAACCAAATCTCTAAAAGAGTTGGCTTCTTGATAGGCTGCATTGATCCGATAGAGCAAGGTCTTTTCCTTATTCAAGGGCCCTGTGAAATCAAGTGCACCTCTTAGAGTAGAGAAGCTTCCTGTTGTCAGCGAAATCTCTCCCCTTCTCTCATCCAATGGTTTTTTAGTCACCATGTTCACGGTACCACCAGGGTCCGCACTAGAGAAGGTTACGGAAGAAGGGCCTTTAATGACTTCTACTCTTTCGAGATGAGAAGTAATGGGTTGTAGGAAGTAATATTGGCGTGTACGTTGACCATTCACTACCTGACCATCATCTGCTTGGGTAATCCCCCTGATGTTATAATGATTGTAAATGCCCGTAGCCCCTACATTACTCACCGTTTTCACAGCATCTACTAACTGAAAGGCTTGGCGATCGCTAATCAGCTCCTTCGTTACCGTAGAGATCGCTTGTGGAAGCTGTCTATTAAGTATGGCGATTTTAGATCCCGAGAAAGAATAGTCACTGTTGTAATCTTCTCTCCTACTACCTCTACGGACTGAAGCAACTGACTTGATTCCTCCAGCATTATAGTTCCAAGATCTACATTGGTGCCAGAACTAACGGTCACATCCGTTCGGTAGGGTATAAAACCAATGTAACTGATATCAATAGTGTAATCCCCAGTAGCTAATTCTAGGGTAAAAATTCCGTCAGCATCACTCACGATTACTTTTTTAGCCCCATTTTCATCAGTAGCCACTACTGATGCACTGATCAGGGCTGTATTATCGGTAGCCTTTATTACTCCTCTTACGGTTTGCTGAGCCATCGCCTGTAGCGATACCAACAGACAAAATGCCAGGAGGTAAATTACTTTTTTCATATGGTTTGCATCGTTTTCAAATAAAGTTCTTGTAGTTCTTGAGGGGTGATATCATCTGTACTTGACGCTTGAATAATGGGACCCTCTTTCATCGTGCTAATCCGAATTCCTAGCATTTACCGTGATAAAAAAGTCATGTAGGCCACGTGTTATTTAAAAAGGGTAACTGCCTTTTGGTATGCCAATTCCGTTTATGCAACAATGTTGCAAGTATAGCATGCATTCTTCGGCATGTGCAACAGAGTTGCAAAGAATAGAAGTATCCTTGCTGACCAATATTGCTAGTCAATGGACACTTTACTGAGTTATATTCTTAGGCAAACCAAGGGTAAGTACTGCACAATTTTTATAGAAGTTCGTGGCACCTTATCTCCACATTAATGACAGCTTATATCATACCTCTTGGTGACCAAAAGTAGATAGCGGGAAACATTGCCAAGAGAAAAAGCGGATCTGTCTTAAATCCGGATCATACCAAAAATCTGGGAAAAAGCTTTTAAAGAAACCAGCCCTTGTTAAAGGTCAAACAGGTGGGTTACGATACGCCCACATCATGAAGATCTAGCAGCTCAATTTTTAAAAAAGCAACACTGCAAATAGGAATTAACTCAATTTTTCTATTTCTTAGCAATACTGCAAATAGGAAATAACCATGACTAAACAACTGAATATAGGTCATACCAGCGCAGGTATTCTGCCAATGGACAGAAGAACCCAATGGTTTTGGTTTAGGACCGCCACTCAAATACTGTGGTTTACTCCCAGGAGCAGTTAAACGATGGAGCCTCGCCAACCCCATCCACCTCGCTGGACCTTGCGTTTTTTGCAGTGGTTTTGCGACCCTAACCGCCTTCCCTATATAGAGGGGGATCTCTTAGAACTGTTCGAAGAACAGCGCTCTGAGGGCTCACTGCGCAGGGCCAAACTCCACTTTACGGTCGAGGTACTCAAACTCTTTCGTCCATCCCTTATCCGCCAACTGATGAACAACTCATTATCTCATTTCGTCGCGCTGCTACGCATGCATGCCTTGCTTTCGCTCCGTAGTTTTGCACGCTACAAGCAAACCTTCCTGATCAATCTGATGGGCCTTACTTTAGGCCTTACAGGGGCCATGATGATCTTCTTGTGGGTACAAGATGAATACCGGACCGACCGATACCACACCCAAGGAGGCCGTCTTTATCAGGTAATGAACACCGCATATTGGGAGCACGAAATATATACCCAAGAGAACACCCCGGTGCTACTTGCCGAAAAACTGCTCAATCAATACCCGGGAATAGAAAAAGCCGTGACGGTAGGTGACGAAGAATTTAGCCCACGGGCGGTACTCTCTACTGCAGACCAGAAAGTGGAGGTCCAGGGTACCTTTGCCAGCCCCAGCTTCTTCGACGTATTCACCCTCCCCCTGGTGGCAGGCGATCCTAGTACCGTACTTTCGGACCCCTACAACATTGCCATCTCGGCCAGCCTGGCCAGAAAGCTATTTGGGTTTCCGGCCGCAGCTATGGGCCAAACCCTCACCGGTAGCCTTCGGTTGTTCAAAGCTACCTATACAGTGGCGGGTGTATATGAGGAGCCTGAAGCCAATGCTACCCATGCGTATGATTTTGTAGTACCTTTTAGCCAAGCGCTCAAGTATTATACCTGGGCAGCCGAATGGAACGGAGATGCAGCTCGCACTTACGTGGTGTTGGAAAAAAACACCTCACCCCTGGTGGCAGAAGCCAATATTGCGGATGCCTTGCGCGAGCACGCAGACCGGCCCGACTATGAGCTCTCCCTACAACTTTTTGCTGACCGCTACCTATACGGGGAATACTCCAACGGTCAGCCTTCTGGCGGACGCATTACCTATGTACGCTTGTTTACAGCCATTGCCATCTGCCTACTGCTGCTAGCCGCCATCAACTTCATTAACCTGAGTACCGCTCAGGCAACTCGGAAACTCAAGGAGATTGGCGTGAAGAAAGCCTTTGGCATTCGTAGAGGTTGGCTTGCCCTGCGGTACTATGTAGAGGCCCAGTTGCTATCCTTTATGGCTTTAGCCGTGGCTCTGGTAGCCACCTACTTACTGCTACCCTCGTTCAATGCCCTGACTGGAAAAACCATTTTTTGGTCATGGGAGCTACCCATTATGCTGCCTGCCTTGGGTTTTGCCGTTTTGCTAGGCACCTTATCTGGCTTGTATCCCGCCTTGTACCTTTCTAGATTCCACCCTTTGCTAGCCCTCAAAGGTAAGCTCAGCCCTACCAGTCTGGGAGAATTTTGGGTGCGAAAAGGCTTAGTAGTATTCCAATTTTCCCTATCCCTTATTTTTATCCTCGGTATCCTTGTTGTGCATCAGCAAATGAGACTCTTGCAGGAAAAACCCCTGGGCTACCAACAAGAACAGCTCATACACATAAAGGCCAGCGGAATCAGAAAATCTTTGACCCTGGTAGAGGAGCTACGGCAGCTAAGCGGCGTATCCGCGGCCACCAACATATACGGAGGAAGCGTGGTAAAACTTTCGGGATCGGGATCAGGGTTTTGGTGGGACGATATGGAGACTCAAGAAGAGCTTCCCTTCCGCAGACCAGCCGTAGGATATCAATTTGTAGAAACCATGGGTATTGAGGTGGTGGAAGGCCGAACCTTCTCTCCGGATTTTGCCCAAGAGGAACTATCGTTAGTGGTGAATGAAGCCGCTGCCGATATCATAGGTAGGGAAAATTTGGTAGGTCGCCGCCTTTACGACGGCGACGACGAGAAAGTAGTGGTGGGCATCGTGAAGAATTTCCATGTACAATCGTTGCACGACCCCATGGAGCCCATGATCATGCGGTTTGGCCCAAACGGCCGTGACTTACTGGTCCGCCTGGCAGCTGGAAATCACACAAGCACGCTCAATCAGATAAAAGAGATATACCAGACCTACGAACCGGAGTTCCCCTTTTCTTATGCCTTTGTTTCTGACCAGTATGCTAAACTGTACAAGTCGGAGCAGCGCTTACAGGCCTTAACCCAGGCTTGCACGGGTCTTGCCTTGTTTATCTGTATAATTGGCCTGCTAGGGCTCACTACTTTTCATGCCGAACGTAACCGCAAATCGCTTGGCATTCGGCGTGTGCTCGGTGCTAGCATTGTAAACCTTTCCGTCCGGTTTACCTGGGACTTCCTCA
>JBCBHI010000447.1:0-4761 GCA_038525885.1 Bacteroidota bacterium | reverse complement strand
GTCCTCCTTTTCGTTTACTTGCTATGGGTGGTTTTTTGGCCATTCTAGTGCCTTCCGCTTACTGTTTTACTAAGTCGTTTCGTTGCAAAATTTCGTTGGCGAGGTTCAGGTAGCTCACCGCTCCTTTGCTTTCAGCATCCAGCATAATGGCTGGCATGCCAAAACTTGGGGCCTCGCTCAGTTTGATGTTTCGGGGGATCATAGTTTCGAATACCCGATCCTTAAAGTGCCCCCTTACGTCCTCCACTACTTGGTTGGCCAGGCGAAGGCGTACATCATACATGGTCAATACCAATCCTTCAATTTGTAGCTCCTTGTTAAGGCGCTGCTGGATGATTTTAATGGTATTGAGCAGTTTTCCAAGTCCTTCCAGTGCAAAATATTCGCACTGAACGGGTACAATCACTGAGTCCGCAGCGGTAAGGGCGTTGATGGTGATAAGGCCCAAGGAAGGAGAACAGTCAATGAGGATAAAATCATAGTCTCCGCGAATGGCGGCCAATGAGTTCTTCATTTTTTCTTCCCGATTCTCTACGTTGACCATTTCTACCTCAGCACCTACCAGGTCAATGTTGGAGGCAATCATGGACAAATCCGTCACTTCGGTTTCCAAAACTGCTTCTCTTGGATCTATATCTGGATTTACCATGAGGTCATAAATGCTCATGGTGGCTTCCTTGGGGTCTAAGCCCACGTGAGAGGTAGAGTTTGCTTGAGGATCAGCATCTACCACCAAAGTTTTGAAATCCAGAGCGGCCAAACTAGCTGCGAGGTTCACAGCCGTGGTGGTTTTTCCTACGCCCCCCTTTTGGTTGGCGATTGCTATTATTTTACCCATATGAATTAATCGAAAGCGGTTTTAGAGCGATTTAATTTCGCCAATGTTAATTAAGGTTAGTGTCTTCCCACGTTCGGCCGCATAGGCAATAGCGGCGTCCGGGTCTATTTTAATGAAGGGAAAGGTGTCATAGTGCATGCCTATGATGTGATCCGTGCCCACAAAGTCGGCAGCCTTTACAGCATCCTCATAGCCCATGGTGAAGTTGTCCCCAATGGGAAGGATGGCTACGTCCACCGAAAATTCTTCTGCGATGAGCTTCATATCATAAGTGAGGGCCGTATCACCTGCAAAATAGAAGGTCTGCTTCTCTCCTTGTACTACAAACCCAGCGGGCGCACCTCCAGGAGTGCCATCAGCAAAAGTGGATGTATGAACGGCATTTACCACCTTCACCGTGCCGAAGTCAAAGGTGTGTTTCCCACCATGGTTCATAGGCCAGGAGTTTCCGTGGCCTTTGATGCCGAAATAGGTGCAAATCTCATACGTGCTAATCAGCTGCGCACCGGTACGTTTGGCTATGGGTTCAAAATCTGCCACGTGATCTTGGTGGGCATGGCTAAGCAAAATATAGTCAGCCTCGATGCTGTTGATATCAATGTTTTTGGCCAATTCATTGGGAGAAATGAAGGGGTCAAACAACAGTTTTTTGCCCCCAATTTCTACGAGAAATGAGGCATGTCCGTAGTAGGTTATATCCATGATGGCAGCTTGGATTTAAGCGAATTTTTGAGGAATATTAGCCCGCTTGAAGTACGCAAAGATAGAAGTTTCATCCCAAATTTTTCGAAAAATTATGATCCACCGAAACCGGGCATTCTTGTTAGGAATCGCCCTGCTAGCGGCTTGCTCAGGGGGTAGGGAAGTAGTAGAAGATAACCGTAAGGTTTTTCGCTACAACATGGCAGAAGGCCAAACTTCTTTGGATCCGGCATTCGCTAATAACCAAGCCAACGTTTGGGCTACTACCCAAATGTATAATGGGTTGGTGGATCTGGATGGTGCTCTGGAACCCATTCCTAGTTTGGCAGAAGTCTGGGACATATCGGAAGATGGACTCACCTACACTTTTGACCTACGGCCAGGGGTGTACTTTCATGATCATGAGGTGTTTCCGGATGGAAAAGGCCGGGAGGTGATTTCTGAGGATGTGGTGTACTCTCTCAAGCGAATTGTAGATCCTACGACCGCTTCCAGTGGTGCCTGGGTATTTGCTTCTAAAATTAAGCGGGATGATACGGGCCAGATAGCCGAAGACTGGGTAAAAGCTATTTCTACTTACCGGGTTGAAATAAGTCTGGAGCAACCCTTTAGCGGTTTCTTGTACCGCTTGGCAATGCCTTACGGTTTTATTGTGCCCAAAGAGGCAGTACAAAAGTACGGTAAGGACTTTAGGGCTCATCCGGTAGGTACGGGGCCTTTTAAGTTTCAGACATGGGAGGAAGGGAACCGGTTAATACTTCTGAAGAATGAAAACTACTTCCGCCGGAATCAGTACGGTAAGCGATTGCCCTACATTGATGCCGTGCAGGTTTCGTTCATTGCGGATAAGAATTCCGAATTATTATACTTTCAGCAAGGAGAACTGGATTTTTTGAGCTTTTCTGGACAGCCCAATTTGGTGGATAAAATCCTCCAAAAAGATGGTACCGTTAGGCTGGAATTTGTTGGGAAATATGTAGTGCAGAAAGTTCACTACATGAATACGGAGTATTTGGGGTTTGTGCTGGACCCTGAGGCCTATGAAGACCCGGATCATCCCATAATGAATAAGAAATTCCGGCAGGCGATGAACTACGCCATCAATCGGCGGGAGATGTTGTCTTATTTGCTGAGTAACCTGGGGAGACCCGGTGAACAAGGCTTTGTACCCCGAGCCATCCCCTCTTTTAACCCACAGGAAGTAGAAGGGTACACCTATGATCCAGAAAAAGCAGCAGAGCTATTGGCAGAGGCTGGCTACCCGGAAGGTCAGGGAGTACCAGAAATTACTTTGTACAGTGGCGCCCAAAGTAAGGACTTGTTGGAGTACTTACAGAAGCAGTGGGAAGCGATTGGAATTCGGGTGAATATCCAAATCAATCCGGTGCCTACTCATAAGGAGATGACAGAAAATATCCGGGCACCTTTCTTCCGGGGAAGCTGGCTTGCGGATTATCCTGATGCAGAAAACTATTTTGCATGTTTCTACAGCAAGAATTTTTCGCCCTCAGGGCCCAATAAGACTCACTTTTCCAATCCTGAGTTTGACGCCTTGTTTGAAGCAGCATTGCTGGAAACAGACCAAGTGAAGAAATGGGGCTTATTTCATGAGATGGATAACCTATTACTTGAGGAGGCTCCCTTCATTATTTTGTATTATGACGAAGCCTTGCGGGTGATTCAGCCCAATGTGACTGGTTTGGCACCCAATGCTATGAACATACCAAAGCTAGAATCTGCCAGTTTCATGGACGTGCAAGCAGTTCAGTAACTGACCGTAGTCTGGAATAAAGAACCCCCGCAGAGACTTGCTTTGCGGGGGTTCTTTGTTTTTAGCTAAGGCTAGGAGGTTAATCTTCGAAACGGTCCTGAACCCTCAGGGTAAGGATGCCGCCAATAGCCATTGATATTCCACCTACTACCAGGGCATACAATGGGTTGC
This sequence comes from Bacteroidota bacterium, assembly GCA_038525885.1. Classification (GTDB taxonomy): domain Bacteria; phylum Bacteroidota; class Bacteroidia; order Cytophagales; family Cyclobacteriaceae; genus DMST01. The sequence continues at coordinate 1,279 of JBCBHI010000447.1, read as the reverse complement.
CATCAAAAAGAAAGGTAACCATGGCACCTAAAATGGAAGCTGCACAAAGCTGTGGGATAACAATAAAGAAGTTGAATATCCCCATGAAGACGCCCATTTTATTTACAGGTAAGGAGGAGGTAAGAATGGCATAGGGAATGGAAAGTGTACTAGCCCAGGCCAGCCCGATCCCAATCATAGGGGCTATCAACAGGTTCTGATCTTTAATCACCATGATAGAGGCCAAAGACAGGCCACCGAGAATCAGGGCGATCATGTGGACGCGTTTGCGGCCTAAGCTTTTGGCCATGGCTGGAAGCAAAAATGCGAATACTGCTGCAAGACCATTATAGATCCCGAATAGGACATTTACCCAATCGGCGCCGTCATTATAAGCTTGAGAACTGGTGTCGTTTGAACCAAAAACTTCACCGGATACCACGGAGGTGGTGTAAATCCACATGGAGAAAAGACCAAACCAAGTGAAAAACTGGACCACCGCCAGTTGTTTCATGGTAAGGGGTATTTTGAAAAGGTCATTGATGATTTCTACAAGCCCATTGGGTTTCTTGGCAGGGTTGGACATGGTGCCTACAATCACTTGAATAAGGCCAAAAGAGAGGACACCTCCGGTAAGGATATACAGCTCTTTTTTCCCTTCGAAGTACCAGACACCTGCTGTAGAAAGGGCACCAAGGATGATCCACCAGATAGAGGATTTAGTAAACGTACTGCCGGGTAGGGGAGTAGGATCATATCTGTCACGGCTACCCGTGGCACTGGCTTGTTTTTCAGCTTCTTGAGCCTCTTCGTAGGCTTTCAAGGTAGCAGGGTCATATTCTTTAACAGAAAGAACGGTATACAGTACTGCCAGAAAAAATAGCGCTCCTCCGATGTAGAAGGAATACTTTAAACTGTCAGAGATTTCTCCTGGAGCTGCTGTATTGTCTATCCCTAAGGCAGTAACAATGGGTGGCAAAAAACTGCCGATGACTGCCCCGATACCAATGAAGACAGTTTGCATGGCGAAACCAGCATTTCGTTGTTGGTTGCTCAACATGTCACCCACAAAGGCCCGGAAGGGTTCCATAGAAATGTTGATGGAAGCATCCATCACCCAAAGCATAATGGCAGCAAACCATAGGGCAGGAGAGTTGGGCATGACTATCAGAGCAAGGGAGGCCAAAATAGCTCCTACTAGAAAATAGGGTCTTCTTCTTCCGAGCTTGTTCCAGGTCTTATCACTGTAATGACCAATGATGGATTGCAGCCCCTCTCACCGGTTTACTTGTACAACCCA
>JBCBHI010000446.1:0-4773 GCA_038525885.1 Bacteroidota bacterium | reverse complement strand
GGTGCTTACTTTTCGTATTGTTCACCTGATGCGGGAGCATCATATAGACCCGTACAATATTCTGGCGCTTACTTTTACCAATAAGGCGGCCGGAGAGATGCGCCACCGGATTGAGGAGATTGTAGGTAACGAGGCCCGCAGCCTCTGGATGGGGACCTTTCACAGTGTGTTTGCGCGCATACTGCGGGCCGAAGCAGACCGGCTGGGCTACCCTAACAATTTCACCATCTATGATACGGATGACAGCAAAACCTTGCTGAAGCAGATTGTAAAAGAGCTCAATCTGGACGATAAACTGTATAAGGCCAATGTGTGCCTAAACCGGATTTCGGCCGCAAAGAACCGACTGGTGAGCTGGCAGGAGTATAACCGTAATCCGATCTACCTGGCGGACGATGAAACGAGCCAGCGGCCGAAGATGGGCGAGATCTATCGGTTGTACGCGGATCGTTGTTTCAAGGCCGGAGCCATGGATTTTGACGATCTGCTCTTCAATACGAATGTACTATTCCGGGACCATGATGATATCCTGCATAAATACCAGCACCGCTTCAAGTACGTACTGGTAGACGAGTTTCAGGATACTAACCTGAGTCAGTACCTGATCACCCGCAAGCTGAGTGCGGTGCACCAGAACATAGCGGTGGTGGGTGACGATGCGCAGAGTATCTATGCTTTTCGAGGGGCCGACATCCAGAACATCCTCAAATTTGAGAAGGATTTTCCGGAGTTGAATATGATCAAGTTGGAGCAGAACTACCGGAGCAGTGACCGGATTGTGCAGGCCGCTAACTCGGTGATTAAGCACAATCAGAATCAGCTGCACAAGGAGGTATGGACTGCCAATGATGAAGGGGAATTTGTAGAGCTGGTAAAGGCTACTTCGGACAATGAAGAGGGCCGCCTGGTGGCGAATACCATCTTTGAGGAAAAAGCCAACCAGCAACTTAAGAATCTTGATTTTGCGGTGCTCTACCGCACTAACAGCCAGTCCAGGGCGATAGAAGAAGCACTGCGGCGGCAAAACATCAAATACAAGGTAGTAGGGGGGCTCAGTTTCTATCAGCGGAAGGAAATCAAGGACCTGCTGGCCTACCTCAGGTTTGTGGTCAACAATAACGACGAGCAGGCCCTGAGGAGGATCATCAATTTGCCGCGCCGGGGTATTGGAACGGGCACGGTGAATAAGATCATGGTAGCCGCCGAGGAGCATGGCCTGAGCCTGTGGGATACGTTGCAAAATGTAGGGCAGTATGTAGGAGGCAGGGCCGGAACGGCGGTAGCCAACTTCGTGGTCATGATTGAGCGGTTCATCATTGACATGAAGAAGAAGGATGCTTATGAAACTGCTCAGGAAATTGCCAAGGTAAGTGGCCTGCTGCGCGAGCTATACGAGGACAAGACGATTGAAGGCTTGAGCCGCTATGAGAACGTGCAGGAGATGCTCAATGCCATCAAGGAGTTTGTAGACAACCCGGAACTACCGGACCGCAGTTTGGCGGCTTTCTTGCAGGAGGTGACCTTGCTCACCAGCCAGGACGAAGGCGATGACGACCCGGATAAGGTGACGCTGATGACCATTCACATGGCGAAGGGACTGGAGTTCAAGCATGTGTTTGTGGTGGGGATGGAGGAAGATCTTTTTCCCTCCCAAATGATGATTGAGAGCCGGGAAGATCTGGAAGAAGAACGTCGTTTGTTCTACGTAGCCATTACCCGGGCTATGAAGAAACTATATCTCACGTATGCGCTTACGCGCTATCGGTTTGGTAGGCTCAAGAACTGTGAGCCCAGTAGGTTCATTGAGGAGATTGATCCTCAGGTGATGCAAGTCAACCGGGCCAAATCAGCCAGCAACCCGGTAGGGCAGACCTACCTCACCCAGAATTTCAGCCGGCCTGCGTTGGATGCCCGTGTGGCCCGCCGCAATGCCCCCAGCCCTAACCAGCGGGTGCATAAGCCCAGCGCAAACTTCGCCCCGTCGGATACCAGTACATTGGCGGAAGGCATGAAGGTGGAGCATCCCAAGTTTGGCTTTGGCCAAGTGACCAAAATGGACACCCTGGGAGCGCAAAAGAAGGCTACAGTCAATTTTGATAAGGTGGGAGAGAAGACACTGCTGCTCAGCTTTGCCAAGCTGCGGATTTTGGATTAGGCCCTGCTGTTGCTAGCGGACCCACTGTTGTCAGCCTAAAGGCTTACAACTTTTGGATGATCTGAAGCCTCTGGCTTCATTCACAGACCTCTACTCTGGTTTTTTTGGTTGCTTTTGGAAAAGGCAGGGAAGAAATCACAGGATTGTTGTGCAATTATAAATGGAGTCGGAAGCCAGGAGGCTTCCACAATACTTGGTCACGAGCCAAATAGGCTCGCGACAGATTGTGTGGCTCGCGATAGGTAATGACTCTTCACCGTGGTGCCCTATGAGCGCGCAGCGCTGGAAATGAAATTATACCAAGCTTGCAAGGGTCCCACCGGTCTATTGCAACACGCTAAACCGGTGGGCCCCCTTGGTCGCTAATATCCTCTCCTTGGCTACGACTCTACGCCATGCCATTCATTTCACCGAAAAAGTAATCATATAGATTGATGCGGTCTGCCTAGTGGCCCTGGATGTGGAAGCTCCCCCGGTTTGTTGGTGCTACGGGAAGGAAAGATAGGAGGGCGCACCCGGGTTGGGTGCGTGATCCTCCCACTTCACTAAGCATGTGGTTAATTGTATTATAGGTAGTAATGGATGCTGGGGTACCAAGCAGAATTACTCCACCTGAACCTTCAGTGTTTTTTGTGTCTGCCCGTGGCGTACTTGTACTAGGTACATGCCTGCTGACTCGTTGGTCAGATCTATGGCGAGTTCTCTCTGCGTGAGGCTACCCAAGTAGGTGTACACCACTTGCCCTTGTAGGTTAAGTACCTGCACATAAATCTGCTCCTGGATGGTTTGTGGAGCAGCTAGGGTAAACCGACCCGTAGTAGGATTGGGGTAGGTAATCCATTCCGCATGAGTTTCTTCGACTACTGCTTCTGGTTCGCTCACGGGAGCCGTGCCGCGACCCATAGGAGTTTCGCATGCACTAGGGCTGGCCGGCACTTTAGCCTGTTGGCGAACTTCTGCGGCAGGTAGCGCAGTGGCGTAAAACTGCACCTCATCGAGGGTGCCGGTGAAGGCGTGACGGCTGTTGTGGCTTACGCCTCCTAGCCAGGTTTCGGCACCCGCGTTTACGGCTACGGTGCCTTCCAATTCGGTTTGGCTTGCTGCCAAGTGCCCGTCAACGTAGAGGTAAGCGGTGCCCTTACCGATGACCACTGCCAAGTGGTGCCACTGACCGTCGGCAATGTAACGTTCGGTAGAGATCCATTCTACAGGCTTCACCTGAGAGCCCAGGAAGAGGGCTGGGTAACCGTATCGGTTGGCGAGCATATAGGAGTGGTTGTCGCCCACCTTATTCTTGGCTACCAGAATGTCCTGTTCGCGGTTTACGGTGGTGTTTACCCACAAAGAGAAGGAGAATTGCCCTTCAAAGTTGAGAGAGGCATTGTTGCCTAGGTTGATATGGGAATTGTTTCCGCTAAAGGCCATGCCGCCTCCTTGATGCCCGGCTGTCCGGGCGGTGCCTGCTGGCGCGCCGTGATTGATCAGGTGCGTATCCTTGGCTTCTGCGGAAGCGCAATCATTGAAGGCATAGTGGCTTACTGCCTGCAAGGGTACAGGTTGGGATACCGGGTCACTGCTGATCAGCATGCTGGGCATGGTGGTGTACAAGGCGTTCATCTCGGTAGAAGACAGCGCGTAATTGTAGAAGCGAATTTCGTCCATGGCTCCACCTAAGGCTCTGGGGCGGCGGTTATTGTTTCTGCGGCCGGCCAGGGTATACCCAGAACCTAGGTTGATGGCGCCCGTGAGGCCAGTTACTGGCGTGCCCGCCACCCCGTTGATCTGCCAGGTGAGGGTGCCGTTTTCGTAGGTGAAAACGACGTGATTCCACTCACCAGCATTTAGGGCAAAGTCGGCTATGTGCCATCCTGGGTAATCGAGCCCCCCGAGATACAATCGGGGATATCCGCTTCGGTTTATCTGTAGTCGAATGGACCTGCCATTGGTAATTCTTCTCAGCAAAGACTGGATGTTGTTGAAGTTGTTGGGTTCTACCCACAGGCTCCAGGTAAAGGCATCTTGCGGACCCAGATCCCAGGCGTTATCTCCTAGGTCTATGCCGTCATCTATACCGTCCAACAGGATACCGTTGCCAGTTTGCCCCGGGCCGTAGATGGCACCGTTGAGCAGGCTGCCCCCCGCTTGGTTCTGGGCAGAATCAAATACGGTGGTAGTTGATACGTCTTCCATGGCCCAATAGCCCACCAGGCTGTTGGGTTCTTGACAGCTTATGCCATTTTCTGTAGCAGAGGATAGCGTGGCTACCTCAGCAGGACTGAGGGCGTAGCTGTACAAGCGTACTTCGTCCAAGGTGCCTTGGAGATACCGGGAACCGTTGGTTCGGGCGCCCATCCAGGTGTCAGAACCAGAGTTGGCATGGATGAGCCCAGTAAGCCCGGTACGTTCAAATTCCAAGGTCCCGTCTACCCATATTTGTAGTACTCCGGCTTCGTAAGAGGCTGCCAGATGGTGCCAGTCGCCATCGGCAACATTGGTGGTGGCTGCATAAGGTCCAGCGTTGGACAAGCCAAGGAGAACGGCGTAGACGGCGCCGGATACTGGATCGAAATCAACAACGGCGTACCCAGGGTGCGGTTCCCTGGCTTGTCCAACGCTGG
>JBCBHI010000445.1:0-4777 GCA_038525885.1 Bacteroidota bacterium | reverse complement strand
GTGCAGCAATCTCCTCGGCAGACTGCACGATGTTGGCGATACTATCACTGCGGCTTTTACCCCGCGCCAGCGGAATAGTACAGAACGTGCAGTGGTAGTTGCAACCGTCCTGCACTTTCAGGAAAGTACGCGTGCGATCGTTGAGCGAGTACGAGGTATGGTACTGCTTGGCCGCATCTATTTCAGAGGCCAATACCTTGGCGTCTTGCTCCTTGCTAAAATCATCGATGAGTTCCAGCAAACGGAATTTCTCGGCTGCACCCAATACCACATCCACTCCGGGTATCTCACTGATCTCCTTCGGTTTCAGCTGCGCGTAGCATCCCATAATGGCCACGTAGGCATTGGGAGCCAAGGCCTGCGCCTCTCGTACCACCTTGCGGCACTTCTTGTCCGCATTGTCGGTCACCGAACAGGTATTGATCACGTAGATATCCGCACCCTCAGAGAAGTCTACCCGCTGGTAGCCCTTGCTTTCGAATTGCCGGGCTATGGTAGAGGTCTCAGAGAAGTTGAGCTTGCAGCCCAGAGTATAAAACGCCACTTTCTTCATCGGGCGGCAAAGGTACGGCTTTTCACGAAGTCAAAAAACGCTTTCGTCGAAGGAAAAGAGCTGACGACAAGGGAGTTATCTAGAAAACTCAAATTGAGTTTTGAAGAAGCACATCCATGCTTGCAGAACGGTTGAGAAGTTGCGGCAGGAGTACATAAGGCGGGCCACGGGCAATGCTAATAAGCAAAGCATTGCTCGGTCGAAATTGCATTTTCGAAGTGTCGAACCAGACCGCATCTTCTATGAGGCTGTCTTATGATGTGATAATGCGATTTTGTGACCGAATAATCTTTGGACACTGCTTCCCCTGACCAGGGGAAGCTCCCGAAGGGTGAACCGGGCTGGCGTTCCAGGGGTTAAATTGTCATCGACATGAAAAACAGCTCTAGCGGGCCATTTAGATGGTTTCGCTGGGGTCGCACTCGACTAAGGAAAAACCCTTTCCGGCCTCCGGCCACCTTTCCCTGTGTAGGGAAAGGAGTTTTACCCCAAAAAAAGTAAAATTGGCGAGCCGAAATTTCCGCTTCATTGTGAGACATCCCCTTCATCGGTGATCAAGGGCAATACAACCGGGTTTCCGGAGCATGACCATCAAAGATGGGATCGAATGTTAGAAGTGAGCTCTAGCGCGGATGTTCTTTTTCCTCCAGAGCTTTGTACCAAACTAAATATTTATACAAAGCCCAATGTATTCAAGGCCTCGAAAGCTGCATTTCTTAAGCTAGAAGCAGTGAATTTGTGTAATTGTCTCATGGACTCCATGTAACTTCCCCCCCATGTTTCGCAGAAATCCAACCTTGACCGTAGCCATTGGCCTCACCATTTTGGTGGAATTAGTCCTGATGATTCTGATTTATGAAGACACCGGGGGTGCCCAACTAGGACGACAAGCTTTGCGGCTGGTAGCTCAACTTGTAGTGCTGGGCATAATGTACGACCGCCGGGCTCGGTTCCTTACCATCCTGATTGTTTTCTACCATTTCCTGGTTTTTGCCCAGCAAGTGTCCAGTTCCGAAAGCGATTATGCCATTGTTCGGGGATTAATGGCCTTCCACCTCATCGCAGGTTTTCTGATTTACCAGCGATCTTGGTTAGACAGTGTACTCTTCAAAGTGAAGCAAGCAGAAGGCTAGATTTCGTAAGGAAGCCATTCAATTATGGGGGTTATAGATAACAGACCTATAATTCAGATTTAACCCAGGATGCAGAAAGCATCATCTTTGAATAACCTGTATCTTAAGCCCAAACCCCATGGCTATGGCTACCCTCAATAACCCGAAAATCACCCCGTACCTATGGTTTGATAACCAAGCCCAGGAAGCTGCCCAGTTCTATTGCTCCCTATTCAAAAATTCAAAGCTAATTTCTCAATCTGCACAACTGGTGGAATTTGAGCTAGACGGACTGCGAATGATGGGACTAAACGGTGGGCCACACTTCAAGTTTACCGAGGCAGTTTCATTTATGATCCTGTGTGAAGACCAAACGGAGGTGGATCACTTTTGGACTTCACTAACGGCGGACGGTGGCGAGGAGGGCCGGTGCGGATGGTGCAAAGATAAATATGGCCTAAGTTGGCAAGTGGTGCCTCAGGAATTCATGAATATGATGCAATCTGGAAACTCTGACCAAGTCATGGCCGTAACCGAAGCCATGATGAAGATGAATAAATTCATACTAGCGGAATTGGAGAAAGCTTACGCTATGTAAAGCGGATGGGTTGACGGAGGAAATCCTCTTGGAGTAAAATAAAGCCTCAGGAAGGAGTCAGCATTTTTGCCAGCAGTTCGTCGGCCTTTTTATGAGCCTCTTCCACGCTAGCCACAAACAAAATCGGCTTCGAGTTCTTCATCACCAAGGTGACGCCTCGGCTCATCATACGGGTAATGGGGCTGGTAATCACCGTGATGGTACCGCAATAATAATCCTGCAATTTCGGCTCCAACGTGCCCAATGCCTTCCCTGCCGCAATGCGCTCCTGAGAGCTCATCCACTTCAGGTTGGAGTTATCATAAATGACCACGTAGGGCTCTTTCCGGCTTAGCAAAACTTCCTCAATAGTAGTCACAAAGGATTGTATGTTTTGCTGGCTGTACTCTGCATGTTTCATGCTATTGAGAACCTTGTGTGGATCCGTAGCATCAATGTCCCCTAACACATGATTAATTATTCCCATAACATTGGCTTTACTTTGAAATAACAAACCTAAGGACTCCCTTATTACTTTTCATCCCCCCTTCGACTAATGCCAACTACGTATCGACTAAGCCAATTTAGGTATTAAGCACCAGGTTTTTAGCCACTTACTGGCTCAATACCGGAATTGAAGACATTCATTGGGTGCCATTTTTCTCAAGGGCATACCCAGATTTGTCCACTATTCTGGCATTTATAGAGTGAAAAAAGGGAACACACTTCGTCAATCATAGCATGGCGAAGGTTGAAAGGCCACCGAGATGGCTCAGAGAAAGCAGAGAATAATCTAAAAAAGAGGCCCTATAAAGAGTAATCGAACAGGTATGCGGCAACCCTAATCCAGTCGCGGAGCGACGGCATATTGTAGGCCTCGGATTCATCCGGGGTATATAGACAACCCAAATAATAGGTCGCGCTTAGTGAACCCAAGAGGGAAAAGAAACCCGAAAGAGCGACCCAGCGGAGGAATCCCAAACAAAGCCAAAGCCCTGTTTGAGCGACAAAAATGGAACACAAAGGGCACTGAGAAGACCCAGAGAAAACAGAGAATTCTTGATAAGAGGACTTAAAAAAACAAAAAGCAGCTCCCCGAAAGAAGCTGCCTTTATTCTCTAGCCATAGGGGTCCTACCCAATCTCCACCGTAAAAGCCTCAGCAGAAAATGGGATTTCCACCGTGCGAACTGGTTGCTCTACCACCGGAATCGGCACCCCAACGGGGTCAAATTGGGTGATGGGTTCTGTATAACGGCAAGTCTCACTTTGGGTACTTAAGCGATCACCTCCGAGAGTCACTTGCTCGGCCGAATCAAACCCGTGAAGAATCACCTTAACAGACTCAAAATTGGTAGCGAAGCTCCCTTCCACTGACCCAAAGCCAAGGACGGTACCCTCCAGTTGGATTTGACGACGATAGTATGCTCCGCCCTCATGCTCGTAGGTAGCACCGTCGTCTTCATAGTAAGTGTAGTCCGTGCCCTCACCGCCTGCATATACGTGCAGTTGCAGCACAGGCTCGGGTTGCTCCGTCAGGCTCTGCACCAAGGACTGCATGGGCAGAATTGCCCCTGCCTGAATGTATAGCGGCAATCGCCAATTGGGTGAGTCGGCATATACTTCCTGGCCTCCGGCATGCAGTTCTCCACTGTGGAGGTCATACCAGTCTTTGCCGGCTGGCAGATACACCTTCGTGAATTTCTGGTCACTCTCTACCGGAGCTACCAAGATGTAGGGGCCACACAAGAACTGCTCTTGGTAGGCCTCATCAAATACCAAGGCCTCGGTACCGTGCTCAATTGCCAGGCTCCGCGAGACCGGCAAGCCGTTCTGGGTAGCCTCATAAAACGCCCCGTAGATGTAGGGCATCAGACGATAGCGAAGGCTGATATAGTTACGCGAGATCTCCTCCACTTCCTCGCCGAACGTCCAGGGTTCGGTATCGCGGGTATTCACCATGCTGTGGCCCCGGAAGAAAGGCGTGAATGCCCCAATGGAAATCCAGCGAGCAAACAGGTCTACTCCGGCCTCGCCCATAAAACCGCCCACATCGGGTCCGGTGTATGGAATACCCGTGAGGCCCAGGCTATTGACCAAGCGCACCCCTAGCAGCATGTGCTCGTCCGAGGCCACGTTGTCACCCGTCCAAACTGCAGAATAGCGCTGGATACCCGCATACGAAGAGCGCGTGAGGTTAAAAGGGCGCTTGCCCGAGAGGTGTTTCTTCACCCCCTCATAGGTAGCACGGGCCATCTGCATACCATAAATATTGCGCCCGCGGCGCATGCTTCCACCCTCACCTTCAAAGGACATATTGAGCAGCTCGGGAATACGATGCCCCCACGTGGCAGGCTCGTTCATGTCGTTCCAAAAGCCCTCCAGGCCGTCTTTGGTGTATTCACGAAACCAGTCTCCCCACCACAAGCGCGCTTTCTCATCAGAGAAATCAGGGAAATGGCACCAGCCTGGCCATACCTCGCCCGAATACGGCTTCCCGTCGGGGTATTTTATGAAAACATCTTCCTTCACTCCG
>JBCBHI010000444.1:0-4777 GCA_038525885.1 Bacteroidota bacterium | reverse complement strand
GGGGTGAGTAGGAATAGTCACCCCGCATTATCCGGCCTGTTAGAGCAGCTCAATGAGGGGGCTATTTTGTCGGTAGCCCAGTTCTCAGCTCCCCTTAGTGACCAATGGTCTGACGATATCCTCCAATACATTTTGCAAGAACTGCACACGCATCGCGTCATTCGCTTCCAAGAGAACTAAGCCATGGATCGGTTTCCGAATTATCGGCAGCTAGATCAAATGGACTGTGGTCCTACCTGCCTAAAAATCATTGCCAAACACTACGGTAAGGAATTGCCTCTGGAATTTCTGAGGCAAAACAGTTTTGTGACCCGGGAAGGAGTTTCGGCGCAGGATATCATTGATGCTTCTGAGCAAATTGGGTTTAAGGCCTTCGGGTTGATGGCGAGTGCCGAGGTGCTCACTGAGCAGGTGCCTCTGCCTTGCATAGTGCACTGGCAGCAGAACCACTTTGTGGTGGTATATAAAGTAAAGAACGGTCACGTATATGTTTCGGACCCAGCCTACGGTAGGGTAAAGTATACCCTGGAGCAGTTCAAGAAGTCCTGGATCAGTGATAAGATTAAGGATGAAGGGGTAGTCATTCTGCTGGAACCCACCAACGAATTGTATGACCTGGATGTGTCAGCGGAGGAGAAAGGGAATTTCTTTAAGGTACTATTTCATTACCTCAAATTGCACAAACGGCTGGTTTTTCAACTGCTGGCGGGGCTGCTGGTTACCAGTGTTATCAACCTAATCTTCCCCTTTGCTACGCAGGCCGTAGTGGACTACGGTATTGCCTACGAGGACCTCAACTTTATCTGGATCATACTGGCGGCACAGCTCACCTTGTTTATATCCAGGATGTCGGTGCGCATCATCCAGGATTGGCTGCTGCTGCATTTGGGTATGCGGATCAATCTTTCGCTGCTTTCGGACTTCCTGTTCAAGATGATGAAGCTGCCCATTTCTTTTTTCCATTCCCGCATCATCGGGGACCTGATTCGTAGGGTAGAGGATCACCGAAGGATTGAAGCGTTTGTATCCACTCAAACGCTCAATATCCTCCTGGCCATTTTTAGTTTCCTCACCTTTGGGATTGTCCTGTACCTGTATAACCTTTCCATCTTTGCACTATACTTCGTGGGCACCGGGCTCTATATCCTATGGGTGCTTCGGTTTTTGAAGCGCCGGGCTGAGTTGGATTACAAAACCTTCCATGAAGAGGCGCAGAACCAGAGTAGCCTGGTGCAGTTGCTGAATGGAATAGATGAAATCAAGCTGAATAATTCTGAGCGCAAACGACGCTGGCAGTGGGAGTCCATCCAGGTACGGTTGCATAGGATAGAAATGAAGGCCTTACGCCTGCGGCAGATGCAGGTAAACGGCGGTATGTTCATCAGTGAGATGAAGAACATCCTCGTGACCTTCTATGCTGCCGTTTTGGTAGTGCAAGGCGAGCTGTCATTGGGTACTATGCTGGCCATCCAGTACATCATTACTCAGCTCAATGGTCCCATACTGAACTTTATCAATTTTGTGCAGGCCTACCAGGATGCCAATCTGAGTATGAAGCGGATCGGGGAAATCTATTCGGAACCTAAAGAGGACGAGGCCCTGAGCAACAGTGACCCGATAGAGAGCGATACGGTTAAACTGGATCAGTTCACTTTCCGGTATGGCGGTTCCTCCTCACCCGTTATTCTGGACAACCTTTCCTTCGAAATACCGCACGGTAAGGTGACGGCCATTGTGGGAGTGAGTGGCAGTGGTAAAACTACCCTGCTCAAACTGCTATTGAAGTTCTACACCCGATACCAGGGGAGCATCCGCGTGGGTAAGGTGGACCTAAAGGAGATTAATGCCAAGCAATGGCGAAAGCAATGCGGGGTGGTGATGCAGGACGGATATATTTTCGATGATACCATCCTAAAGAACATTACCGAAAGCGAACAGGACTTTAGAGTCAATAAAGAACGGCTGGCTGAAGCCATTCGCATCGCGAACTTGGAGGATTTTATTGATTCGCTGCCCAGTGGGTTGGACACCAAACTGGGTGCCGATGGCATCAACCTGAGTGGTGGGCAAAACCAGCGGGTACTCATAGCCCGGGCTGTGTACAAGAATCCTGAGTACCTCTTCTTTGATGAAGCAACCAGCTCCTTGGATGCCAACAACGAATCGGTGATTATGCAGAACTTAGAAAAGTTCTTCCACGGAAAAACGGTGATTGTGGTGGCGCACCGCTTGAGCACGGTAAAGAAAGCTGACCAAATTGTGGTGCTGGATCGGGGCCATGTCATTGAGTCGGGCACTCATCCTCAACTGATAGAGGAAAAGGGAGCCTATTTCGAATTAGTCCGCAACCAATTGGAATTAGGGGAATAATCATTCTTGTTATGCCAGACATAGAAGAACTTGATGACCGCAATGAAGACGTAAGGGAGCTCCTGGAAGAAGTGCCCCATTCCATATTTATCTACGGAAATACGGTTTTCCTTTTGATTATGGTTGCCCTGCTCGTCTTGGGCTGGGTCATTAAGTACCCGGATATCTTGACCGCCCGGGTTACCATCACCACGCAGTCTCCTCCCGTGAGGGTGATTTCTAACCGAAGTGGTGAGCTGGTGGACCTTAGGGTAAAGGAGGGGAGTGTAGTAGAAACCGGAGAGATCCTGGCCATCATTAAGTCCACTGCCGAACCAAAGGATGTTCTTTCGCTCATCACGATCCTGGATACCATCCAAATTACGGATATCGAAAAGCTCATAACTGCGGAGGCCAACTGGCCCGAGAATCTGGATTTGGGCAACATTAACGGCAACTACGCGGACTTCCTTTCTAGCTATCATAACTACTGGACATTCGCCAATTTCTCCCCCATCAGTAAAATGATGCAGAGTGAGCGGACCAAGCTAGCCGAGTTGAGGCGATATCGAGAAAGGCTGGAAACCCAGAATAGGATATTCTTAGATGAGATAGCTCTGGTAGAGAAGGATCTGGAGCGCAACAGGCTACTGATAGAGAAAAAGGCTATTACCCAAAAGGAATATGATGACAAGGAGCTGGAGCTGCTAGGGGTAAAGCGAAGGTACCAGCAAACGCTGCTGGACATCAGTGATGTGAAAATCAAGATTGTGGATTCGGAGCGCGCCATTGCAGATTTTGAGGTGCAATTGGAGGACCGAACGCAGTCTTTGAAGTTAGCGCTCTTTAATGCCTATAAGCGCCTGCAGGCGAGTGTAGAAACCTGGAATGATGGTTTTGTCCTCCGCGCCCCTATACCCGGCAAGGTTTCCTTGTTTGATTACCGGGCAGAGAACCAGTTTGTGAACCAACTGGATGAGGTATTTACCATAGTGCCTACCGGAGAGCGGGACAAAATAGGCAGGGTGTTGCTGCCCGTTCGGAACTCCGGGAAGTTGGCCCTGGGCCAATCGGCCATCATTAAACTAGATGATTACCAGTTCCAAGAGTTTGGTACGCTAGGGGGTACGGTTTCGGAAATCTCCTCCGTGCCCCGCGGCAATTTGTACGCGGTAGAGGTAGATATTCCGGATGATCTGCTGACTTCTTACGGCCAGGAGATTGCCTTTCGCAATGAGATGCTGGGCAGTATCGAAATTATTACGGAGGACATCAGCCTGCTACAGCGGATTTTGTACGAACTGATCAAGAAGTTGGACCCACAACGCCAGACCTCTGCTGCTTCTTTGTCGGATGTGGCTGAGGTGGCCTTTTATGATGAATCGGACAAGCAAATAACTTCTATCACGGTAGAAGTAGCTCAAACCCAAGAGGAGAGAAACCAAGGACTTATGTACCGGACCGAACTGGAGGCCAACCGAGGAATGCTTTTTGTACAACCCCAAGAAGAGATGTCGGCCATGTGGATGAAAAATACTTCTCTGGCATTGGATATTTTGTTTATCGATGAGAATTATCGGATCGTGAACATCCACCAAAATGCAAAGCCATTTTCTACGAGTCCTATCGGTTCCAAGGAGCCAGTAAAGTATATAATTGAAGTCAATGCTGGGTTTTGCAGTACATACAGTTTACAAATGGGACAAACGGTTAATTTTCTGTTCTAAAGACGACATATTGTATGGATTGATTGACTCGATTGTCTTATATTTGACTTAAACCTTTTTTTCCATTTAAATCAAAAATCAAATGTCAAAGCTAAGCCTGGACGATTTCAAGAAAAAAATGTCCAATACTTCAAGTGATCTTTTCCAAGCAAAAGGTGGCCAGCGTTTCCAATGCTCTAACTACACCTTTACTGAAACTCAACACGACTGCCATCCCAGAAACTAAGGAATAGGCATCGTAACGTAATTGACCTCTGTTTCTTAGGAAGCAGAGGTTTTTTTGGCTTAATATGTAGCCTATTTATGACTGATTTTTACTTCACATGCTACACAATTGGCTTGTGAAATTTCTAATATTCCACTTGGGTTATCTATCTTACCTTCAGATAATAGCAATTGTATTATTGTAATAATGCAATTGAATTGCGTTTAGAGGCATAATTCCATAGTCATTATTTTACTTGTTGGTTTTCAGGGTTTTATACTTTTTAATGAAGCCAAGGCAAAGTAATCTCTCTACCTATGAATCATCCATTTATTGCTGAGTTTGCTCAACAAAAGATAACCTCCGGAAAAGAAGGACATTCTTATAATCACCGGGTATTGGTATACCAGGAAGCACGTGATTCCTTTGATCGGTTGAATTTTGTTGAGCAAACTCAGCAATAAATGGATGATTCATAGGTAGAGAGATTACTTTG
>JBCBHI010000443.1:0-4782 GCA_038525885.1 Bacteroidota bacterium | reverse complement strand
GAATTGCCGCTGTTCATCACTATGAAAACGATAGAAACCCAACCCCCCATTCTCTACACGGATTATCTCGGTAGACCTGGCCCTAGTAAAATCGCCAAGAGACTTGGCTCGTACCACAGGCTTTATATTCAGGATGGTGAGCTAAAAATCTAGAAGGCCTACCAATCGAATAAGCTCCGAGAAGTTGATTATTACCTAGGGCCTGATGAAGAAGAAGCTGCAATTGTGGAAGAGTACGGCACTTTACCCAAGGGCATTATTCTAAACATTATGACCCGTACTCTACATGGAGAATTTGTGCTCGAAGCAGGAGGCATGTATATGGATTCCAATCTCCGATGGAGGTTTAGAACTCTTTATTTCTCCCATAAAAATTATTCTCTCCTGGGCGGCCTGGAGTACTTGTGCGATCAGGAAATCGACCTTACTACGGGTGAACTTGAGATAAAGTCTACGACGAAGTGGTTCTTTTACCCTGAAGAGGAAGAGGACGGTCATGTACCCCATTTTGAAATACATTACGATGATGACGGTGAGATAGAACGATGTACTTACTATGACGTCCCCGATCCTTGGGGTGAAGGCTTCATAGAAAAAAGCGGGTATAATCATTATACACCTGAACAGGCGCGGGTATTTGGAGATTCTTTGCCGGGATTTCCGGGGTACTTTCTTGATGCAACTTTCGATCCCTATCAATTGAAGAAACCCAGTGCCAAGCAGATGGAACTATGAAGCTTCGGTTAAGGGCTTGCTTTAGAGGAACCGCTCCCTTGTGAAAAGCTACTAAAAACAGAATACCCTTTTACTTAAAAAAAAATGAAATAACGAGGTGCTGGAGGAGTATCCAGCCTTGGATCAACTTATTTAAATTCTCAATGATTATTTACACAGACTTTATTTACAATGTACTTGAGCCAGACGAGGCCAAAAAATTGGATGATTATCGTGAGCTGCATTTTGTGGATGACAAACTCAAAATCAGGAAGCTATTCACCTACCAAGAACTGACGGACATAGAACATTTCCTTTCGGAAAGTGACCAGGAAGCATCTATCCTCGAAGGGTACAGTGAGGAATACCCCACTGCATGCATAACCTTCATCACCCGGAGTGAGAAAGGAGCCTTTGTCACCGAACTGCATAGTGCCTACCTAAAGACAGAGCTTGCCTACCGTTCTCAGTTTCTGTTTATGCTCAACAAGGAATACTATAGCGGCCGATCTAAATACATATGCAGCCAAAGTATTGACCTCATGACAGGGCTTGCCGACCTGGGCTCTACTAGTAAACAGTACTTTTTTCCTGAAAAGGAAGAAGAGGGCCATGTACCTTATTTCGAAGCAGAATACGATGATGACGGTGAGGTAGATATGTTCACATATTTTGAAGTACCTGATCCATATGGTGATGATTCCGAAGAACGGAATGGTTGTTACCAGTACCCAAGTGAGGAGGCCAGCACATTCGGAGATTCCCTACCTGGATTTCCCGGCTACTTTCTCGACGCCACCCTTGACCCGTTTGAGGTAAAAGCACGAAGTAATTCGTAAGAAAGGATCACAAGGAAAACGAGAAACATAATCCCAGCTCGGCCGCATTTCCCAATGCGACCGTCATCTTCAGCAGGCAATTGTATGCCGGGTCCAATGCCTTCGAAAGGGCTCTGTGTGTTCCCCTTTTCTGCGTTAAGGGGTCTTGTTGCTTTGTTCTGGCCTTTGGGTATTGGGTCGCTCTTTCGGGCGTTATTTCCCTCTTGGGTGCACTAAGCGCGACCGGTTTTGTTGTTCATCGTAGTCCCCCGGATGAATCCGGGAGCTACAGTCTGTCGTCGCTACCGCGACTGCGTAATGTAGCCCTTACTTTAGTGAGGGAGGTTTGACACCAACCTAATAGAAGTGCCAGCGGCACGGCGAAAGGTAGAGGCATATATTAATAGGATGGCAAGTATTGCTCCTACTAGCGACGCAATTCGGCAGGTTACTGATAATGATTTAGTTGCACGGGAGGGACCCGTATCTGCGTTGTAAAAATACCGGCCTACGCGGCGCGGTCCGCCCCCTTGCTAGCCCCTTCCACGCCATCTCGACGGGGTGGCGGTCCCTTTTTTGGAGTTGGGGCCCAAGTCTTACCCCTACCAGCGACATCTTGTATAAGATCCTGAATGTGAGAGGTTGGCAACTTGGCCAAGTCTCCCGACCTAGGTCCTTCCTCCGTCAGGATGACTGGAGTGGTGAAGGATGATTGTCATCTCGCCGGGGTGGGGTTCCACTTTGTGGACTTCGCACCCAAGTCTTAATGATCAGGATGACGGTCTACTCCATAAAAAAGGCCGCTTCATTCTAGTGAAGCGGCCTTAGTTTTTAGTCGATTAAGGAATTATTTCTTTTTGTATTGAGGCCATTTCTGGTAGAAATCAGCCCAATATTCTTTTACCGTATTTTTCATTTCCCCACTCAGCAAGGTAATACCCAGCAGGTTGGGGAGGGTCATCACTGCAATAGCAATGGCGGATAAACTCCACACAATGGTAGTGTCCGTGAAACTAGCTAAAATGAAACCTGCCACATAAACTACGCGGTAATATACTACCGATTTGCTACCCAACAAGAAGGTCATAGCACGGTCGCCATAATAACTCCACGAAATGGCCGTAGAGAAGGCAAACATCAGCAGGCCGATGGAAACGATGTACTGTCCCCAATCGCCAAACCACCCCCGGGTGAAACCAATGGTAGTCAGCTTTGCGCTGTGCACAAGAGACCGTCCTTCCAGGAAGATACCATCAGGGTTCTCGCTACTCAGCTTCCCTCCTTCAATTTGGATAGTACCTGAAAAAAGAGCCTCGTCCTGTTTCACTACCACATTCTCAGCGAATGACCGGGCATGAATAACGGTGACCCCTCCACTAGTGATAGCTCCGTTGGCTATCTGTAGCGTACCGTCATAAGCAGTAAGGCTTTCTACATTATTCAGGTGCTTAAAGACCGCTTCTTTGTCTGCCTCATTTCCTTCAGAATAGGTGCCGTCCAGCACCATAAGGTCAGAGTTCTCGAAAACATTATCGTGCTTCTCGTTCCATACGCCGGATGACAACAGTACCAAGCCAGTAATGGTACAGATGATGATGGTATCAATGAAAGGCTCCAGGAGGGCCACCATACCTTCCGACACGGGCTCGTCTGCCTTGGCAGAAGCGTGCGCGATAGGTGCGGAACCTTGACCGGCCTCGTTGGAGAACAACCCACGGCCTACCCCTTTGATGAAGGCAAAGTTGAGCGTAGCCCCTAAGAAACCACCCATAGCCGCAGACCCAGTGAATACGTCTGCGAAGATGCTGACGAAAGAAGAACCGATGTTGCCAAAGTTGGCGAAGATAACCGCAAAGGCCCCTATGAGATAGATGGCAGCCATGGTAGGCACCAGTCGTTCGGTCACCTTGGCAATCCGCTTGATACCCCCTACAATCACCAAGAACAGAAATACACCCAAAACGGCTCCTACTACCCACTGCTCTATACCGAAGGTAGCCTTAATGGCCGTAGCGATAGAGTTACTCTGAGGCAGGTTACCCGTACCAAAGGAAGAGATGACGGTGGCGATAGCAAAGAAGATAGCGAGGGCTTTACCCGTTTTGATGGTAGAACCGTCTGCCCGCTTGATGTTGAGGCGCTTGCTCATGTAGTACATGGGGCCACCCGCCATGGTACCATCTTCCGCCTTGTCGCGGTATTTGTGGGAGAGGGTTACTTCCACAAACTTGGTAGTCATACCAAAGAAGGCGGTAGCCAGCATCCAAAACAGGGCCGCAGGACCTCCAATGTATACGGCTAGTGCTACCCCAGCGATGTTGCCAGTACCTACGGTGCCGGACAGTGCGGTGGTCAGTGCCTGAAAGTGCGTGGTATCTCCTTCGTCTCCCTCTTTGTCAAATTTACCGCGTACAATGCGAAGGGCTTGGCCGAAGTAGCGAATCTGTGGGAAACCCAGGTATATGGTAAAGAAGAGGCCTACCCCCAAAAGGGCATAAGCAAACCAGTTTGCACTCCCAATGTACCCATCGAGGGTGACTAGAAAATTATTGAATTCCTGCATGGAAAGTCAGCAATTAAGGATGATGATTGGTCTTAGGTGTTCGTGTGCCTTGTGTCACAATCCACAAAACTATAAAAAATGAGGTACCGTGCCGGATAATGTGTGAGTAATGGAAAAGGGAGTTTCGAAAACAGGGCTGGAAGATACCTCAGGGATATAGAAACCGGAGTTCGGGGTAAGCCTTGCTCAGTCGCCGTTGTTGGTGTTTAAGGGCTGCAAGCCCGTCACCAACAACCCACGGTGTTACACTCGCTAATCTCGGTGTTTAAGCGGATGCCGCCCAGGGCTGCAAGCCCGTCACCAACTTTCAATCGTCCTGATTTGCAATCAGGATGTAATGAGAATTGCGTCTGTGACGCTAGTCGCGTTAAAAACGCGATTCTCGCTTGCCCTCGTTCGGAAACGAGGACGATAAGCACATGCCAACAACCTACGCTCTTTTCCTCGCCGTTGTTGGTGTTTAAGCGGAGTGCCGCCCAGGGCCACAAGCCCGTCACCGGAACACCGGCCGCCAACAACTTACGCAGTGAAGCGGGTGCCTGCACAAAATAGCCTCACCAAGAGAGCCAGCACACGGGCCAGCCTAGTGTTCCCCGTCAAACCAATCCTTGAACACCGGGACCTTCTCCCGGCTTACAATGATTTCCTTGTCCAGCTCTTGGGTAAGGGTAAGCTTGAGCCGGCTGT
>JBCBHI010000442.1:0-4782 GCA_038525885.1 Bacteroidota bacterium | reverse complement strand
GGGGATATTGATGCGCTTGCCTTTGTTTCTAGCCGGATCGGAAATACCCTGGTCAACCTTGAGAATTATGATGAGGCCATCAAATACTATGAAGATGCCTATGCTTATTACATGGCGGACAACAATTCTTCCCGAGCAGGAGCCATGCAATCCAACAAAGGAAGAGCTTACGTGCTGTCAGGCAATGCCGAGCAGGCTATCGAAACCTTAAGATTCAATACGCTTCTCAGATTCAAGCAGGACATGAGCGATCGTAGCGTTGGGATTGCTTTCTTCCAACTGGGTCATGCATATAAACAGCTGGGTCAAACGCGAGAAGCTCTGGCAAGTTATGATTCAGCCCGTCATTACTTTGTATTGTCAAAAATACCCTCCCGGCTAGCCGGAGCTTACGAAGAACTGGCGATTGCCTACGAAAAGCTGAATGATTTTGAGAAGGCCCTCTGGTTCCAGAAACTCTTTCATGACCTCACCGAGGAGATCCAAAATGACCCCAACCGGGACTTGGTAATACAGCTCCAGAATCGTTATGAAATTGCCAAAGCCGAGGAGGCCAGTGCCAGTGCCATAGCCAAGGTGGATGAGTTGAATGCTAGTCTGGTGTCTGAGGAAAATAACCGAATTACCTGGGCATTAGGTGGCGCAGCCTTTGCCATGATGATCGTGGTGCTGGTTTTGGTGCTACAGCGGCAGGCTTTTGTACAGAATCTTTTAGTACGGCTCAAGATCAAGAATTAGCCCCGTTATTTTCTTGAAAACACATTTTGGCTCCACTGGGAGCCTTTTTTGATGCATTGCATAATATAAATTAACCCCTTTCGTTGGCGTTGGTTTGTATTCTCCCTTATCCTGATATTCTGCCTTTCCCCTCCTTTTATTTCGTGCACCGAGGGCATTTTTCTAAATTTCAGGCTGAAAATAAACGCATGTATCATTCCGGTTAGGAACCTTACCTACATTCGGAAATTTACCCCGACATGAAAAATTCCTTTTCATTGCTTAATAACCTCTTCGGCTGGCTAGTATTTGGTGTGGCCGCCGTGGTTTATATTCTAACCATTGAGCCTACGGCTTCCTTTTGGGACTGTGGGGAGTTTATCTCAGTAGCCTATAAACTTCAAGTACCTCACGCACCCGGAGCTCCCTTTTTCCTATTAGCAGGGCGCCTGTTCTCTATGCTAGCTAGTGACACTACCCAAGTCGCATTCTGGGTGAACCTGCTCAGTGCTATGTGTAGTGCCATCACCATTGCCTTCCTTTTCTGGACTATCACCCTGCTAGGGGCCAAAATGTTTGGCCGGAAGCCAAAGGAAATGTTGGGTTGGCAGAAAGTGGTGGTATGGGCCGGGGCTGCTATTGGTGCTCTTGCTTATACCTTCTCTGATAGCTTCTGGTTTTCCGCTGTGGAGGCCGAAGTATACGCCATGTCTTCCCTGTTTACTGCCTTGGTGGTATGGGCCATTTTGAAATGGGACGTGGTGGAAGACCCCAGAGAAGAAAACCGATGGATGATTTTCATTGCCTATTTAATTGGCCTTTCTATAGGTATTCACTTGCTCAACTTGTTGGCCATTCCTGTACTTGGTTTGGTGTACTACTTCAAGAAATATAAGGAGCACACCCTCCTGGGAGCGCTGCTCGCTTTGGGTGGTAGTTTGGTAGTGCTGCTACTAATTATGAAAGGCGTAGTAGGAGAAATGGGTGTATGGCCCCGCCGTATCTTCCTATTAGTAATAGCCGTGGGCTATCTCATTTACTACAATGTGCGCAATGAGAATGTGGATACCCGCACCAATATCCGGGTGTTCCTGTTGGCTTTGGGCGTATCCTTGCTTGCCCTCACCGGGGTGATTACTGGTTTGCCCTCGCTATTTGGGCAGTCGGAACTGCTGTTTGTGAACGACATGGGCTTGCCTTTTGGCTCAGGGATCATCGCTTTCGGACTGGTCTGGTTAGGGTTGATCGTGTACTTCATCCGCTATACCCAGAAAAAAGGACTGGCGGTAGCCAACACGGCTATGCTGTCCTATGCGTTTATTCTAATTGGGTATGCTTCATACGGAATCATTGTGGTGCGGTCAAACGACAACCCGCCCATTGATGAGAACAACCCAGAAAACATCATGAGCTTCATCAGCTACCTGAAAAGGGAGCAGTATGGGCAATCTCCTCTTTTCTACGGAGCACAATACACCGCTAAGTACGACGCGATTGAGAATGGTGCCCCGATCTACGTGAAGGCGGGTAACCGGTACAAGATTGCTGACTACCGTCAGAAGCTGGTATATAATGATAAGGGCGACGAAGTGTTTATGCCGCGTATGTGGTTCAACGGTCATGCGCAATTGTATGAGCGCATTGTAGGCTTGCCTAGAGGGGCACAGCCTAGCTTGGGCGACCACCTGGAATATATGATAAAGTGGCAGTTTGGGCACTATTACTGGCGATACTTCCTTTGGAACTTCGCAGGCCGTTTTAGCGATGTGCAGGATGATCCTGCTATGTTGCCCTGGAATGCTGGGGGTGATGAGGTGCCCGAAATGTTTCGTGAAAACCCCGGCCGGAATAACTTCTTCTTGCTGCCTCTTATTTTAGGATTAATAGGCCTGATCTTCCAGTTACAGATTGACCCCCGGCGCTTTAGTGTGGTAGGCATCCTGTTTGTAATGACCGGGATCGCCATTATTGTCTATCTGAATTCCTGGGCACAGGAGCCCAGGGAACGTGACTACGCCTATGTGGGCTCCTACTATGCCTTTGCTATCTGGATAGGCTTTGGGGCCATGGCCATCGGGTACTTACTGAAACAGTATGTGTTTGGTGGGGTAGAAAAGGCAGTTACGGAGCCCATAAGTGCAGGAGAGAGTAAAGAAAACACCCCGCTACCAGGCTTGATTGCTTTTGTAATAGCGCTCGCGGTTCCTTTCATTATGGCAAGCGAGGGTTGGGATGACCACGATAGGTCGGGTCGGTACTTCCAGATGGAAGGGGCTAGAAACCTACTGGCTTCGTGTCCTGACGATGCCATCCTGGTTTCGGGAGGGGATAACGACACCTTCCCGCTTTGGTACTTGCAAGAAGTAGAGGGCTTTAGGACTGACGTCCGGGTGATTGTATACACCTACTTCAATACGGATTGGAACTTGGAGCAAATGAGCCGCCAGGCTTACGATTCGGATCCTTTCCCCTTCACCCTTTCTGAAGACCACTGGGCACCGGGTTCACCATTCAATACGGTGTACTACCAAGAGAAGCCAAACTTCACTAACGATCCTCGGTTTGCCAATGGCTTGCCTTTAAAGGAGTACATTAAACTGGTAAGGGAGAAAAACCCAGGGATTCAGTTGACGGTGAATGCTAACACCACCATTGCGACTATTCCGATGAATAAGCTGTGGTTGCCACAGAATGCACAGGAGAATGCTAGCCGTGGGCTGATCCCCAATAACCTGATGGCCTATGCGGCCAATGGGCTTACCTTCACCATGAAGGACCAGGTGATAAAGAGAGCGGACTTGATGCTGTTGGATATGATTTCCAATAACAACTGGGAGCGCCCTATTTGCTTCACCCGAGCGGGTATTGCCAGCTTAGATCTTGAGATTCGTCCTCACCTGGTGCAGGAAGGATTGGCTTATCGCCTCACGCCTATCAGAAACCCGAATTACAATGCGGTGAACTTGTTTAACAACGACCGTGCGTATGACTTGGTGATGAATCAGTTTTCATTCAAAGGCTTGGATGATCCTGATGTGTATCACAATACCGAGGACTACGTGAACCGTACTATTTCGGAGCACCGTACCTTGTTTATTCGTCTGGCGCAGAGCTTGCTCATTGAGGGCCGTACGGAAGATGCCCGGGCGGTGATGCTACGCTGCCTGGAGGTGATTCCTGACGAAAGCGTATTCTTCGACCACCAGTTCGTAGAAGCAGTTGGCCTGTTGTATCAGCTTGGTGAGGACGACTTGGCTAAGGAAGTAGGAGATAAGATTGTGAATCGGATTTGCGAGAACATTCCATATCTGGCTGAGAAGCAGATGTATGATCATCAGTGGTTTGGGTACCCTACACAAACGGCCATGCGCATTCTGATGAACAACCTGCAGCGTTTGAACAAAACGGAGGTACTCAATGAGTACAATGCCAAATACCAGGAAGCGATTAACTACGCGAACTCGCTGTAAGTAAAAGCTGATTGGACAGTAAAAAGCCCCATCCTGATCTGCAGGATGGGGCTTTTCCTTTTCCAGGAGAAAAGGATTGTTATTTGGTGAGGATAAAGAACAAATCCAGGGCGGTATCCGCGTTGTCTGAGACCAAATAGTCTTCTTGAGTGATGGACATCACCAAGGCGTCATCAGTGGTTTGGAGCTTGTTGCGGTTGACCCGGTTGAGCACATCGTACGGAATACGCAAGGCCCACCTGGGCAGCCGGTATTGCAGGTTGAGGATGTCCCACCGAGTGATTTTTTCTACGGAGGCCTTATTCATCTCGTAGTATTCCATCACCTTCTCATTGCCAGTGATGCCCTTGGCTTCCACCTGAGAAAAGATACTGCCTGCCAGCGCCTTCAGCTGCTCTGCGGTATATTCTCGGATGTGCCAGGGAGTCCGGGAGAGCGTTTTCTTGATGTTAGGGGTTGTTACGATGGCCTTGCCGCCTGGGCGTAATACCCGATGGATTTCCTCTAAGAATTGGCGGTCGGGTTTGATGTGCTCAATCACCTGAAAGGTAACGATGGTATCAAAGCTGTTATCGGAAATGCCTTCGAAGGGGGG
>JBCBHI010000441.1:0-4811 GCA_038525885.1 Bacteroidota bacterium | reverse complement strand
GAGTACCGTTTCACGGGAGTGTCGATGAACTTCTCTACGCCAGAGAAGTCCACAATCTCGTCGTACTTGGCATCTACCTCAGCGCGGGTCATGCCCAAGATGGTACCGTTGAGGTACACATTCTCACGTCCGGTAAGCTCAGGGTTAAAGCCCGTACCTACCTCTAGGAGTGAGGCCACGCGGCCACGCATCCGTATTTCCCCATCAGAAGGGGGAGTAACTTGGCTGAGGATCTTCAGGAGGGTAGACTTTCCGGCTCCATTCTTACCGATGATGCCGAGCACTTCGCCCTGCTCTACCTTGAAGCTTACCTCACGCAAGGCCCATAGCACGTCCTTTTCTGTCTTCGCCAGATCAAAGTTGCTCAGTCGGCGTAGCCGCCGAAAGTTGCGCAAAGGAGAGGCCAACCACTGCAA
The DNA here is from genome assembly GCA_038525885.1 of Bacteroidota bacterium. Taxonomy (GTDB): domain Bacteria; phylum Bacteroidota; class Bacteroidia; order Cytophagales; family Cyclobacteriaceae; genus DMST01. Next base: position 4,395 of record JBCBHI010000441.1, on the reverse strand, counting down.
TATGGCTTGCCCGATGGACTCCGTTTGGGACTCCTTCAGCCCCAGTCGGTATACCTTACTTACTTTGTTTACTTCTATTACTGTATTCCCCATGGCTATGCTACGTCTGCAAACACGCGCTCCATTCGCCGGAAATATAAAGCTCCTACTATGAACAAGAGTACTGCCGACAGGCTGCTGAAGGCCAGCAAGTCCCAAGGCATGGGCCGGGTGCCGATCAGGGCCGCCCGGAATCCCTCTATCACCCCAGCGGGTGGGTAGAGTCCGTACAGGCGGTAAGCCAAGGACCCAAATTTCTCCTCGATAAGGCTGGCAGGCCATACCACCGGAGCCGAATACATCAGCAGTTGGGTCAGGAAGGTCATGGCAAACCGGATGTCCCGGTATTGCACCGCCATGGCCGAGAGAATCATCCCGATACCTGCGGCCGAGAGGATCATCACGATGATGAGTAAAGGCAGATACAAGGCATCCCAGGTAGGGGTTACCTTATAGTATACCATCATTACGCCCAGCATCGCGAAAGCAATCAGAAAATCAACCAGTTTGGCTACTACCGGCGTCATAGGGATGAGCAGACGCGGGAAGTATACTTTGGTGAAGATGTTTCTTGCTTGCACCAGGCTATTGGTGCTGGTCTGCATGCTCTGCGCAAAGTAGGTCCAGGGCAGCAGGCCCGCAAAAGAGAATATGGGGTAGGGCACACCGTCAGAAGGTACTTCGGCCAGGTTGCCAAAGATGACGGTGAATACTACCATACTAAAAAAGGGATTGAGCACTGCCCACAGAAAACCGAGCACGGTCTGCTTGTACAGTACTTTGATGTCCCGCACTACCATGAAGTAGAACAGATCGCGGTAGCGCAGGAGTTCAGAAAAGTTGAGTAATTGCCAACCTTTGATAGGCCGGATTACCGTCTCTTGAGGGGTGTTAGCCATGCAACTCGTTAAAAATCAACGTCTTCCCAATTGTAAATAAACTGCCCTTCGTCCAAACTTGCAAAGCGGCCGCGGTAGTAGTCGCGGTTGAGTTTCTCGGCGTGGCTCAGCGGACGCGTAGCGTTGCCCAAGGCCTCTTCCCACTCGGGGTATTCTTCCTTGATGGACGCCATCCGGTCTACACGAGACAGGTCTGCAAATTCACGCAGCTCGGCCAGCATCGCTGGAGTTACGGATACCGGACCGTCCTTAGTTTGGTCATCTTCCAGAATAGTGAAGTGACGCTCTACACAGCTAGCACCCAGGGCCAAGGCAAGTTTACTCGCCTTCAGCTGCGTTTCTTTGGGCTTGCTATGGTCACTGTAGCCTACCTGGGGGCTAAACTGCCGCAAGAAGCTAATCCGGCGTAGGTGCAGTTCGCTCAGTGGAGTAGGGTAGATGGTTACGCAGTGCAAGAAGGTAACGTCGGTGCCTTCCAGTACCTTGGCCGCGTTGGCAATTTCGTTGTCGTAGGTAGACCCGGTGCTCACGAATAGCTTACTCCAGTACTCGGCCAGTTCTGCCAGTAGGGGATAGCTAGAACAATCGTAGCTAGCCACTTTGATGGCTTCATAGCCCAGGTCTTTCACCTCGCGGGCCCCCGTACGGGTAAAGGCGGTGGTCATAGGAGCTACCCCAGCACGCCAGCATTCTTCTACAAACCAGGCTTCGTCATCCAGGCTCAAATCCAACTTGGCCAGGCGGGCTTGCTCGGCCGCAAAGGGGCGCTTGATCACCTTTACCTCACCATTTTCTTCCACTCCCTCGTCAAACCGGGGGCGGTGGGTGAGCTCACGGCTCCGAATGGCTTGAATTTTCACGTAGTCCGCTCCGTTTTCGGCGGCCGCATGAATCATTTGCTTCAGGATTTCGCGATCGCCGTTATGGTTTTGGCAGCATTCGGCAATCAAGATAGGAGCACTCATAAGTTCGTATATCTGTGAGAGAGGAATATTTAAGACGATGGTAAGGACGCCGGAGTGCTGGTTAGCCAATCCTTAGAATAGGAGCCAAACCGATCCTGGATGTCCTTAATCAAAGGGGTGTATTTTTCTTCCAAAAAGGCACGTACCTCCTCCGGCATGGGATGGCTCACGCCTTTGAATATGTTGCGCTTGGCCGTAGTGGCAAAATAGCTTTCCTGATAAGGTACATCCATAAAACCGCAGAGGTCCTGCAACAGGCCAAAGGGATCTTGCCCTACCTGATCGAAGAAGCCCACGAATACGTTTTCCTTACCCAGCACGCCCGACCACCGCTCGTAGTTCTCGATGTAGTTGGTAGACAGTAGCATGCCCTCTGCGCCAAAGTAATCCAGGTACTCTGCCACCGTGATATCCTCGTACTTCCGCCCTCCATTCACAATCAAGGTGAGCTTGGCGTGCGACCACATCCGCTCTATAGGGTTGCGAAGTAGGTAAACCACTTTGGTGTTGGGGATGAGTGTCTTTACGTGCTCAATCTTCTCTAAAGGTAGGCCCGCAAAGGAGGTGGAAATGTCAATCCGGGTTTGGTGTGCTTTGGCGGGGCTAAACTGGCGCACAAACCATTGGTCATCTACCGGTTTGCTAGCAAAGTACCGGTAGTGCCAGGCCAGATTGCCCGGGCGCAGGTTGCTCAGAATCTTGCTGCGGTGCCTACGCCATTTCTTTTTCCGCACTGGGTGTGCCTTACCCGAAAAGTACTGCGTAGACTTGTACGGGAGCGTCCAAAGGTCCGGATGTTCCTTCAGATTATCCCATAGCCACGTAGTACCAGCCTTGGCTGCACCTATAGCAAGCAAGTAAGGCGGTTGGTTCGTAGTATCCTTTATGTGCGTCATTGACTCAACTAGCAAGCCTTCGTAAGAAATAAGTTTCAATATTAGAGCGAAACCTCGCGGTAACCAACCTTTTGGGGGTTAATTCACCGTTAACCTTCTTCGAAAACGGTAGCAAATCCTGATTCTGGCTCACCAGAGGCCATCGCGCTGTTTTACGTCACCCATTCGTCAACCGGGGGGAGTTGTTAGTTGTTAATTATTAGTTGTTAGTGGGGGAGTGGCTAATGCAAGGTCCTTTACCTTTTTCGTTTGGTGGTTTTGATGATGGCCGTGATCATCTTTATGAGTTCTACTGCATCATGATGTATGCTGTTGAATTCACCTTGGTTTAGATATTCGGTGGCATAGAGTAATTCTAACCAGTATATGGCCTCATTGCACTCCTTTTGGGCAATGGCAAGCTTATGAATAAAATCAGCGGTAGATTCTGCGTGCTCAGCTTCACGGTATAAAGCCCCTACGGCAGTTCCTGATCGAAGCAACTGCTTGCTCAATGTATATTCTTTCTTCTCATCCGAGAGGTACTGACACAGTTTGACGATTCGGATGGCAAATAGGAAGCTCTTAGTCTTGAATGTATTATCCATGCGTTAGATAGTCCTTACAAGATAATCACCTATGCTAAAGGTATACAAGTGAGATCCCTTAATGGTTTTGTGCAGTTATTCAGGAATTCAGTGCCATAAGATGGAAAAGGACATTCCTTATCGCGTGAGGGACGCAAGGCATTGTCTGAGATCATCCCGGCTTTTCAGTGGAGTAAGTGAGACGTCCACTCAGGTGGTAGTTCCAAGAAGGCCTTCGGCAACTGTGTAGAGGCAAGCCGGGATAGCGAGTGCCGACGGCCCGGCCCCATAACCAGAGGCAGCGCCAGCGGACGACGGTATGGGGACACGCCCAATTCCTGCCTCGAGAGTAACCTTTTCTACGATCCTCCCACTAACAACTAATAATTAACAACTATACCTGTTTAATAAACTTCTGGGCCATAAACCGCCGGGTGCGTTCGATGCTTTCTTTGCCGTAGCCGCCCATGTGAGGGGTGATGATGAGGTTGCGGTGGTCTTGGGCGTAGTCGATGAGAGCGTGGCGGCCGGGGATCATTTCTGCCCAGGCGCTGTCTCCGTCCAATACGTCGAGGGCGGCTCCGGCCAGCTCTTTATTCATGAGGGCCTTGAGCAGATCGGTTTCGTGTAGTACCTCACCGCGGGCGGTGTTGATGAGCACGGCATGGGGGGGCATTTGGGCCAGGTGCTGGCCATTGACGGCATGGCGATTGGCGGGAGTTGAGGGGATGTGCAGGGAGAGGATGTCGGAGGTTTGGTACAGCTGATCTTCTGAGACCGGGGTTACGGGAATAGCGCAACGGTCAAAAGCGGAGGGGTCGGTGTCGTAGGCTTGTACTTGCATGCCAAAGGCCTGGCCGTAGCCCGCCACTATGCGGCCGAGTCTGCCTAGGCCCAGAATGCCCAGGGTTTTGCCGTCTAGCTCGCCGGCCAGGAAAGGCTCACGACGCCAGTGCCCGGCTTCTACGTCGGCGGTGGCTTCTTGCAGGTGACGGATTAGCATGAGCAGGAGTGCCCAAGTGTGCTCCGC
>JBCBHI010000440.1:0-4826 GCA_038525885.1 Bacteroidota bacterium | reverse complement strand
CTTCGTAGATGTGATGAATAAAATCTTCTGCGAAGAGGGAGACACCCTCTTTGGGTACATCCGCTTGCTACAGAACTTCCAGAACGGAAGTGTAAGCAACGGGGAGATGTACTACCACATGGAACAATACTCCATCCAAAGTTTTGCGATTGAGCACTTGGTAGAGGACGATGAAATGCTGGGACTGCGGCGTATCACACAGGACTACGCCTTACTACCTGAGCACAAGCCCCTTTTGCGCGTGCTATACCAGGAGCTGCAGGCTTTCGAGCAGGAACTGCAAGTGCACGCCCGGATTGAAAATGAAATCTTATTCCCCAAGGCTCTGATGCTTGAGCGGCAAGCCCGCCAACAATGGGCTTCTGTGGTTTCTCACAATTAAGATGGGCAGAGTACTGGCCTTTGATTACGGCACCAAGCGTGTAGGCATAGCGGTGACCGACCCCCTGCAAATGATTGCCTCTCCTTTGGAAACCATCCCTACCAACGAGGTGTTTGCGTTCCTAAAAAAGTACCTGGCAAGCGAGGAGGTGGAAGCCTTTGTACTGGGCTGGCCAAAAGACCTATTAGGGCGCAATACAGACTCCAGCCAACCCATAAACCAGTTCCACCAATCGCTTAGAAATCGGTACCCTTCGCTACCCGTTCACAAGGTTGACGAACGCTTTACTACGTCATTAGCCATGGATGCCATGATTTCTGGGGGAACTAAGAAAAAAGACCGCCAAAAAAGCGCGGGGAAGGTGGATACGGTGAGTGCCACCCTTATTTTGCAGTCGTATTTAGAACAGCGTTAAGTATATGATTTATCCGATTGTAGCCTACGGTGACCCGGTATTGCGTAAGCCTGCCGAGGACATAGAACAAGGCAGTTTGGATGTAAAAGAGTTGGCCGCAGACATGTTTGAAACTATGTACGCCGCCAACGGAGTAGGATTAGCCGGCCCACAGATAGGCAAAGGCTTACGGATCTTCGTAGTGGACACCGACGAAATGGAAATCGAGGGTGAGGACATGAGTGGTTTTAAGAAGGTGTTCATTAATGCTGAGATCGTTGAGGAGGCAGGTGAAGACTGGCCATTTGAGGAAGGCTGCCTGAGTATACCGAACATACGTGAAGAAGTGGACCGGGCTGAAGAGCTGACCATTCGGTACTACGATGTGGACTGGAAGTTACACGAGGAAACCTACGACGGGGTGAAAGCCCGGGTGATTCAGCATGAATATGATCACATTGAAGGCATCCTATTCACCGACCACATATCAGCGTTCAAAAAACGCTTGCTCAAGGGGCGCTTGGCCAATATCAGCAAGGGTGAGGTGAAGGTGGATTACAAAATGACCTTTCCTGCTCAAAAGAAAGCCCGCAAGTGATGGCTAACTACCATCATTTTGTGCTGGAGAATGGCCTGAAGGTTTATGTGATTCACGACCCTTCGGTTTCCACAGCGGTCACCAATTTGATATACAATGTAGGCTCCCGGGATGAGTCTCCCGACAAAACAGGTTTTGCTCACCTATTTGAGCATCTCATGTTCGGGGGTAGCCGCAACATCGCGAATTTTGACCAGCCCTTGCAGCGGGTAGGTGGCAGTAGTAATGCCTTCACTAGCCCCGACATCACCAACTACTACGTTCAAGTACCGGCGGTAAATCTGGAAACAGCTTTCTGGCTTGAGAGCGACCGCATGCTTAGCCTCTCTTTTGACCCTAAGGTGCTAGAGGTGCAACGCAGTGTGGTGATAGAGGAATTCAAGCAGCGGTATTTGAACCAACCCTATGGCGATCTCTGGTTAAAGTTTCGCCCTCTGGCCTACAAGCAACACCCCTACCGCTGGGCTACCATCGGGAAGGAAATCGCTCACATTGAGGAAGCCACCATGGCTGATGTGGAAGCCTTCTTCCATAAGTTTTATCACCCTGGCAATGCCACCCTGGTGGTAGGAGGGCCCACCCCTCCCGAGGAAGTGCGAACCTTAGCAGAAAAATGGTTTGGCCCCATACCCGCCGGAGAAACTTATCAGCGAGACTTACCTACAGAACCAGAGCCAACCACCAAACGATCACTATCGGTAGACGCTCAGGTACCCGTGCCCACGCTATACATGGGCTTCCCCATGGCTAGCAGGTTTTCTACGGACTACCACGAGGCTGACTTACTCAGCGATGTATTGGGAAGAGGAGAAAGTGCTCGACTGCACCAAGCTTTGGTGAATGAGCATAAGCTGTTCAACTCCATTTCTGGCTTTGTAATGGGGTCCCTAGACCCAGGGCTGTTAATGATTTCTGGTCGGCTGCTACCGGGAGTCTCTCCTCAAGACGCCGAAGCTGGGATATGGGAAGTGATTGAGGAATTGAAAGCGAACCCACCCAGCGAAGCTGAGCTCACGAAGGTGAAAAATCAGGCTGAAAGCACCCTGATTATGGGGCAGATTGAGCTGCTAAACCGATGCACTACCCTGGCCCAGGCTGCTAACGCAGGCTATCCTGATTATCCTTTTGGGGAATCTGAGCACATCCAGGCGGTATCTTCCGAAGCCATACTGGAGAAAGCCCAGTCTCTGCTGCGGCCCGAACGTAGTGTGGTGATGCACTATGGCTAGGGGATGAAAGCCCTATATAGAAGTGGATCAAGCAAGATTTATGGGAGCTTCCCGCCGTTGTCGTGCGGGATTCTGTTGCTCGAGGACCGAAAGCAGCCTGTACGGCACGACTCCATCAATAAGCTTGGCCGCGTAGGTTGTTGGTGTCGGGCTTGCCGCCCTTAAACACCAACAACGGCAAGTATGATCCATAAAAGTCAGCTTCTCGTTCAGAACCCATAAAAAAAGCCGCCCTATGAGGACGGCTTTTTTGATCACAAATATGGAAACTTACAAATTATGCCTCTTCTGTTACGGCTTCAGCAAGTAGTGAGATGGTGTTGTTCAACACCTCTACCACGCCGCCGTCAATATTGATCGTATGCTCTCCGGTTTTGTGCGAATACTTCACCTCTCCTTTGGCTAGGGAACTAACCAAAGGGGCGTGGTCATTCAGCACCTGGAAGGTACCGTTGCTACCAGGGAAGGTAGCGGAGGTTACTTCGCCTTCGAACACTTTCTGTTCGGGGGTAATTATCTCAAGATACATACGTGATTACAGTTTTGAATGGAACCGAATTAGGCGTTAGCCTCTGCTTCGGCAATCATCTTACGACCATCTTCTACGGCTTCCTCGATAGTACCTTTCAAGTTGAAGGCAGGCTCGGGGATGTCGTCATACTTTCCGTCCAAAATCTCGGTAAAGCCTTTGATGGTATCTTTGATATCTACGAAAGCTCCAGGCTTACCGGTAAACTGCTCGGCCACGTGGAAAGGCTGCGACAAGAAACGCTGTACTTTACGTGCACGGTAAACCAACTCTTTGTCTTCCTCGCTCAATTCATCCATACCCAGGATGGCGATGATATCTTGGAGTTCGTTGTAACGCTGCAGTGTTTCTTTCACCCGCTGTGCACAGTTGTAGTGCTCAGCACCCAATATTTCCTCAGACAAGATACGTGAGGTAGAATCCAAAGGATCCACCGCAGGGTAAATACCCAAAGAAGCGATCTTACGAGAAAGTACCGTAGTAGCGTCCAAGTGGGCAAAGGTGGTTGCAGGAGCGGGGTCAGTCAAGTCATCCGCAGGTACGTATACCGCCTGTACCGAAGTAATAGAACCACGCTTGGTAGAGGTAATACGCTCTTGCATGGCACCCATCTCCGTTGCCAGTGTAGGCTGGTAACCTACCGCTGAAGGCATACGACCAAGAAGGGCGGATACCTCGGAACCTGCTTGGGTAAAGCGGAAGATGTTGTCGATAAAGAACAGGATGTCTTTACCTTGGCCATCGCCGTCACCATCACGGAAGTATTCCGCTACGGTAAGTCCGGACAAGGCTACCCGGGCACGTGCACCAGGAGGCTCGTTCATCTGACCAAATACGAAGGTAGCTTGAGACTCTTTCAACTGAGCTTTGTCTACCTTGGTGAGGTCCCAACCACCGTCTTCCAGTGATTTTTCGAACTCTTCACCATATTTAATTACGCCTGATTCGATCATCTCACGCAGCAGGTCGTTACCCTCACGAGTACGCTCACCTACACCTGCGAATACAGACAAACCAGCGTATGCTTTTGCAATGTTGTTGATCAGCTCCTGGATCAATACGGTTTTACCTACACCAGCACCACCGAAGAGACCAATTTTACCCCCTTTTACATAAGGAGCAATCAGGTCAATTACTTTGATACCTGTGTATAGAATCTCTACTGAAGAAGACAAATCTTCGAAAGCAGGAGCATGACGGTGAATCGGTAATCCTTTACCAGTTTCTGGCTGCTCGATACCGTCGATGGCCTCACCCACTACATTGAAAAGACGGCCACGGATTTCCTCTCCGATGGGCATTTTGATCGGCGAACCGGTGTCGGTTACATCCATGCCACGCACCAAACCTTCGGTACCGTCCATTGCGATGGTACGCACACGATCCTCACCAAGGTGCTGCTGTACTTCCAATACTACCAGGGTACCGTCTTCCTTGGTCACATGTACTGCGTCAAGGATGTTAGGCAACTTGGACCCTTCAGCGTCGAAGGCTACGTCGACTACAGGACCAATTACCTGGGTGATTTTGCCAATATTTGCCATTTATTGTACTTTTTTAAGAAGAGACTGTACGGTCTTATTTTTGCTTCGCAAAGCTAAGTCTAAATGCCCGTAAACCCAAGGTCCCGAATAAAATTTGGCGGCTTTCAGGGGCGCAACAGCAGCCGAAAGGTGGTGCCCTTGTCTACCTCG
>JBCBHI010000439.1:0-4828 GCA_038525885.1 Bacteroidota bacterium | reverse complement strand
GCCAGGTCATCCATCGTGACGCTTTTTATGCCGTATCGCATAAAGAGCGTTTCCGCAGTTTGAAGTATTTTGTCTTTTATTTCCACGAATGAAGGGAAAATGAACGATGGAAACTTTAGCAGTGCCCTTCGTTTCCATCCGGGTGAATAACGGGAGGGAACGCGAAAGGTTTCTAAAGTTTCCGGGTGGAATTTGGTTGGATTCGGAAGAAAAAGGAGATTACTCCAAAATTGGGCTAATCGGTGGAAGACTTTGGAATTTTATTTGGTTTCCGCAGAAATTGAAAGAGATAATTTTTGATGAATTCCCAAGAGTTTTTTCTAAAACATGGTTCAGGAGCACAACTATTCTACCGTAAAATGGGAAACGGGCCCAAAACCCTTCTGGCTTTCCATGGGTTTGGGCAGGACCATCAGGCCTATTCCGCAATGGAAGAAAGGCTCGGAAATCAATACACGCTTTACAGCTTCGATCTCTTTTACCACGGCAGGAGTTTCTGGCATCATAACCAAAAACCTTTGACAAAAGAGTTTTGGAGAGAGCTCATGCTTGAGTTTTTCAAAGCACAAGGTATTGAGCAATTTAGTCTGGCGGGCTTCTCTATGGGTGGTCGGTTTGTGCTGTCTACCCTAGAGGCTTTTCCTGACCGGGTGCATGATATTGTGTTCATTGCACCGGATGGAATCAAGACCAGCACGTGGTATAGCTTAGCTACCTACCCTGGGTTCTTCCGAAATTGGTTTCGCAGTTTTATTGTAAAACCCCAGGGATTTACTAATCTGGTCAACCTCATGCACCGCTACAAAGTAGTGGATAAGGGCATCCTGAAATTTGCCAATACCCAGATGCGGACTGTGAAACAACGCAGACGGGTGTTTTACACCTGGACGGTGTTTAAGCCCCTGAAATTCAACATGAAGCGCGTGGCCCATCTGCTCAATGCCTATGAAATACCCGTACAAATGTTCTTGGGCAAGCATGACAAAATCATGACGGAGGACAACATGCGGAAGCTGCTCAACCGGTTGGAAAGTTATGAGCTCGTGATTCTGGAAACCGGGCATAACAACCTAATAGAAGAGACCGCGAAATCTCTGGCGATTCCTATTTCTGCCAGTACCTAATCTACTGCAACTTATGCATCTGGTTTTTATCCAAACAGGGGGTACCATAGATAAGGATTACCCACAGACCACCCAGGGCTGGGCATTCGAGTTTGGGGAGCCCGCTACCCTCCGTATGCTGGCCAAGCTCGATCCCTCCTTTACCTACCAAGTGGTAACGGCCTGCCAGAAGGATAGCACGGAAATAACGGATGAGGACCGAGACGCCATGTGGCAATGCATGCAAGACCATCCTGCGGAGGGGTACCTGATCACTCATGGTACGGACACGCTTATAGAAACGGCTCAGTACCTGGCCGCACGGGCCGATAAGCAAAAGGTAGTAGTGACAGGGGCCATGCGGCCAGAACGCTTTACCAACTCAGATGCGCCCATCAACTGGGGCATGGCCCTGGGGGCGGTGCAAACTGCACCACCGGGTGTGTATGTGGCTATGCACGGGGTGGTAAAAAAGGCTGCCGACATCCGACGTGATTTGGAAACCGGGAAGTTCTATTGAAGTCCAGCCTTAGTCCTGTGCCGAGCTCACAACGGCCCGGTATTTTACGTCCTGCGTAGGGTGTAGTGGGTCATTGCTAAAGATGGTCACGGCCTTGTTTTGAATGCCTCGGCGGCCTACGGAACTGAAGCTAACGGTGAGTTCAGTACTGGTGCCCGGTTGCAAGGTTTGCGTGCCCAAGGCCGTGGTTGTGCAATTGCAGTTGGGGCTTACGTCCCGAATCTCCAAGGCCGTTTTGCCTTCGTTGGTGAGGGTATACACTGCCGTTACTGTATCCCCTTGCGTGACGACATCGAAGTCATGAAAATTCTCCTCAATGATCAATTTTGGTGCCATAGCGCGCTCCTCGGCGGTCATAGGAGGGAAGTACTCTTCCACGGTAGCCAGAAATACAAAAGGCTTTTCGGGGCTTTCGAATTGGTTGGTTTTCAGGCGGAAGTGCAGGGGAGTGTACCCTAACTTAAAGGTATGATTGGGGTCGAAGGTGACTACTAGCTTGCCTGTTTCGAAAACTGCCAGAGTATCGGGCACCATAGCCACGGTGATGGAACCGGGCCCGGCAAACTCCTCTAGCAGATACATAGGCTCGGCCGTAGCATTGTGCACTGGGAACTCCTTGGTCGCTGGCCCTTCGGTAGTGATGTTGCCAAACTGTAGGTACTGACTTCTGACCCGCATGCCACCCAGGTCGGTAGGGTATTCCAATTCGGGTTCTCTGGGCTTAGGAGTTACCTGGCCTATGATACGCAGAATCATGCGTGAGTTCACCGCATTGGAGCCCACCGTGAGCGACTTATTAAAAGCTCCGGGCCGGTTCATCGGGTTGTATTCGGCCGCCACAAAACCCTCCTGGCCAGGGGCTATTTTCTGGCGGGTCCAGGCAGGGGTGGTGCACCCACAAGAAGCATTAACTCCGTTGATAATGAGGGGTTTGTCTCCAGTGTTAGTGAAGGTAAACGTGTGGCGCACCTTACCTCCTTCTTCGGGAATCTGCCCAAAATCATGGCTCTCGCTAGTAAAGGTAATGCGAGGTTGTGCCCATGAAGCGGCCGCCACGGCCATCAATGCACTCAATATTATGACCCTATTCATGCTACGAAGGTAAAGGTTGTCTCCTCTTTAACGCAATGGGTATGCCAAGCGATGCACTCGAGTTTGGAAAACCGAACTTCTTACCTCGAACCTCCAAATTCGTCTCAATTAACTATGTTCTGAGGGCAGCCTTATTAATTTTGCGCCAAACCTATATTTAGACCATCCTATGGCACGCATTCTCACGGGAATTCAGAGCTCCGGCAAGCCCCATTTGGGCAACTTGCTGGGGGCCATTTTGCCAGCCATTGAGCTGAGCAAAGATCCTAAGAACGAATCCTTCTTTTTTATTGCGGACTGGCACTCCCTCACTACCATCAAGGATGCCGAGACTCGCAAGCAAAACATCAATGCTACTGCCGCTGCCTGGTTGGCCTTTGGGTTCGATTATGAGAACAACCTCTTTTACCGCCAAAGCCATGTGCCTGAGGTAGCAGAGCTTACCTGGTATTTGAACTGCTTTACGCCGTACCCTATGCTGGCCAATGCGCATAGCTTTAAGGATAAGGCAGATAAGCTTTCGGACGTAAACGCGGGGTTGTTTACCTATCCGGTCTTGATGACGGCGGATATCATTGGCTATGATGCTGACATCGTACCCGTGGGTAAGGACCAGAAGCAACACCTGGAAATGGCCAAGGACATCGCCAACTCCATCAATCACCAGTACGGGGAAGAGATTTTCGTCCTTCCCGAAGCGCAGATTGACGAGAACGTGATGACGATCCCTGGCCTGGATGGGCAGAAGATGAGTAAGTCCTACGGAAATACCATCGATCTCTTCCAGCCTGATAAGGCCCTTCGGAAAAACGTGATGAAGATTGTCTCCGACAGCAAGTCATTGGAAGAGCCCAAAGACCCGGAAACCGACAATACCTTTGCCATTTATCGGTTGATTGCCCAGCCTGAGCAGGTAGAGCAGATGCGGAAGAACTACCTGGCAGGTAACTACGGTTACGGCCATGCCAAGCAGGCATTGTTTGAAGCTCTGGTAGAGCGGTTTGCAGAAGGTCGCCAGCGTTTTGATGAGTACATGGCCAATCCTGATGAACTCGATCGGATACTGAGCATTGGTGAAGAGAAGGCCAGAGAGGTCATCACGCGTACCTTGGACCGCATGCGTAAGGTGATTGGGTTTCGCTAAGCGACAATGCTCAATTTGCTACACTTAAAGGCGTAGCCCCATCAGGGCTACGTCGTCTATTTGTGGCTGATCTCCTCGCCAATCATCAAAGGCCGATACCACCCGTATTTTCTGTTCTCCTAGCGAGTAAGGGGATACCTCTAGCAGGAGATCCTTAAGCCTGGGAGCGGAAAAACGTTTGTTCTCCCGCCCTCCAAACTGATCTTTGAATCCGTCGGTGGTCAGATATACCATGTCATTGGGTTGGTAGGAGATTACTTGGTTTACCCAGGTGTCTTGGGTAGAATTCTGCGACCCTATAGACGTCCGGTCTCCTTTCAGTTCCGTAAGTTTTCCCTCTCTTATGTGGTACAGGGGATGGTAAGCCCCACAGAAGGTCAGGCTTTGTTCCTTAGTATCAATATGACAGACGGAAATATCCATCCCGTCGGTAATCCCCTGTGTATCCGTGTTGGGTGTTTCCAACTGCCGGGTTAGTCGGTGATGCAGCTTAAGTAAGATGGTTTTCGGGTTGGTCAATTTAAGCTCATTGACTAGCTGGTCTAGTATAGAACTGCCAAGCATAGTAAGCAAAGCACCGGGTACCCCATGCCCCGTACAGTCGGCCATGACCACTATATTACTTTCGCCCTGCTGTGAGTGCCAGAAGAAATCCCCGCTAACCGTCCCTACCGCTCTTTGAAAAAAGAACCAATCGCTCACGCCTTTGGGTGGTTGAAATAAATGCTTGCCTAGGACGGCCGTTTGTATCTGTTGGGCATAATTCAGGCTTGCCTGTAGTTCGGTATTCTTCGATTCAATTTGTTCGGACTTGAGCTGGATTACCTCAGACTGGAGACTCATTTCATGTTGAGTGTCCTCAAGCATATGCATGGATTCTGCCAATTCCTTCAGTGTTCGCTGTAGCCGTATATTATCCGCTTCACTACGCCGGATATGAAAGCCGGCTAGGTTGAACAGGAGACCTTA
>JBCBHI010000438.1:0-4858 GCA_038525885.1 Bacteroidota bacterium | reverse complement strand
CAGAAGCTAGCCTTGGTTACAAAAGGATTTTACTTCTTGAGATCCCGCACCCATAGGCGCTCCCGGCTTAGGAAATAGTCCTCGGGTAGCTTTCGGGTACCTTCCAAATAAATGGTGTCCGTATCGTGGATACCTTCCCAAACTACATTTTGGCCGTCAACCTGGTAGTTGAACGTGTACAGGTCCGTGGAGTCTCCACGGTTGGGATAGAACTCTACTTGCCCCCGTACGGTGTCCATACTAAATATGAAGTAGCGCGAGCGGTTGTCCGGGGTCTTCACCCGGAGGTAGTTGGGTCGGCTGGCAAAAGGAGTGGTGGTAATGGAGGTCCAAAGCGGAATAGTGTCAGCACTATTCAGGGTATCTCCATTCACACGGTGCAAAGCAATCTCAATGTGTTGGGGATAGCCAGGCCCCCCGCCAGATATTTGCTCCAAAATATCCCGATGTTCCGTGATGGTGGTGATCGTAAAAGCTACCAACAGTAGACCCTTGATTGGCCAATACGTTCGTCTAAGTGAATGTGCAAAGGCATCAGATTCTTGAGTAGGTGCTACTGCCTTTTGTAAAAATATGACTTGCCAGAACATGCGGAAGTGTGGCCCAATAATGAGTAGGGTCATCAGCAATAGGTGAATAGCAAACATCTTGACGGAAACATCATAGGCGATGTCTAGCAGTACCACATTGGTCATGGCGATCGTCGTTAGAATAGCCCCGGCCAGGGTAGTTCTGCGAAAGAGCAACAGGACGCCCCCAATGATTTCTATCCAGCCAGAGGTGGCGGCATAGAACCGAGAGTAGGCCATGAAATTCCAGAGATACTGCATGCCCGACTGGTCTCCCAGGGTAGTCTCTAAGGTACTGAGGCTAAGTTGCCCAAACTGGATGGGAACAATTTTGGCTGCCCCGTACATGATGAGGGTAAAGCCTACGTGGTAGCGAAGCAGGGTCCGGGTAAAGGGCCACAGCCAGCCGTCGGCCGTGCGGCGGGTACTCCGCTCAACGAACAGCCAAACCGCAGAACCCACCAGAGCCAGTAGCCCAATGAGCGCAAAGCGGCTAAAGTCATACATACTATCAAAGCCGTTGCGGGTGGTTTCCATGTCGATTTCCCAACCGAAGAACCACTTGGCAAAGGGGACAGTGAGCGAAGGCCAAAAGCTGAGCATATCTCGGTCTCTGAGGGCATAGATATACTCGAAGCCATAGGGGTACACGTAGAATACCAGATAGAGAAAGGCGGCCCGGATGGCGAAACGGGTGATGGGAGAATGGTTTGGTGTCATCATGTTAATTCCAAAAAAATGATGTTGCGTAGCCTGAAATTAGCCACATCTCACGTTGGGTAGGCTACCGCCTATTGAAATGGTAGCCAGCTTTCTTCATCCTGGGGCCTGCTAGGCAGCCTATCCCTATCCTCAAATTCATCTTGTACCTTAATGCCATGCAAACCATCACTCTGAAGCAACGGAAGCAAATCAACGCCGCTCTGCCGGACTTTGCGCAGCTACTAGCAGGACAAGAAAAGGTACAGGGAGCTTACCAAAATGTGTTTGTGAGTGTATTTGACCATTGGCTCTCGCGAGAGGAAGCCGAGGCCCTTATCATGATAGACCATGACCAAGAAACCCTACGGGCTCGGCGGGCTCTGTTTAGGGAGTTTGCGGTTGGGCTATATTGGCTCACCCCACTATTTGGCTGGAAATACAAACGGAGGCATCGGCTCCATGTTCTTCAGCCTGCGGGGGTGGACGATGTGTTGCGGGCCTGCGACTTGGACAACCTGTGGTCTCAAAGTGGCCGGCGGTACGGCTTCTTACTCCCCGAATATGCCGCGATCTACCAAGAAGAGTGGGATTGGACCAACTTAATACGGTACCGCGACCAACAGATGATCCAGCCGATGTTGGACCTAGTTGAGCAGGTAGGATTACATGTGTTGTTGTGACACCCGTCAGGGCTTCAAACTATCCGGCATAGCAAGGAATAGCTCCGCCGTAAAATGAAGCAGGGAGTCATTGCCCATCCGCCCATGGCCCGGTACTACGTGCTGCACTTCCGGGAATTCTTCCAGTATCCTAGCTGCAGTTTTCGGCCAGGCGTCTACATCCGCCTCGCCTACATAACCGTACCCGGACCCCAAAGATTTGACCAGACAGCCCCCAAACAGCGTGCTATCTACCGGAATATAGACCACTGTATTGTCCAAGGTATGGCCTTCTCCTGCAAACCACAGGCGAAAAGACTGGTCACCTAAAGTAAAAGTAGTATCTGTGCCATAGCTGCCTTGGGGAACTGCTTTGCCGTTTTCCTCCGCAAAGGCCAGAGTAAGCTGGTAGCCCCAGGAGGGAATTTGGGCGGTGTGAAAGACGTCAAGCCCGGCCAGACAGTCTTCATGGGAGTGTGTGGCTACCACCCCCTTCACTTGCATCTGCAAGCTGTCGGTTAGGAATCCAAGGAGCTCTTGGCTGGCTTCAGGGTTGGAGGGTGTATCGAAAACCCAAGCCTCATTTCCTTCCGCATAAATGAGCCCATTACAAGCTACCTTTCCAAAACCCATGGCAAACATATAGCTTTCATGCCGCCAGCAGTGTGCAGATACTTGCTCGATGATCAAGGACTCGGATTGGTAGGCTAACTGGATAAGTTTTTCAGGTTGAGGAGTGCAATAATTGAGGAGTAGCCCGGCGAAAAGCAGGGAGAAAAGTGGTCGGTTGGGCATGGGATAAAAGTGCGTAATTTTTAAGGATTATCCCCAGCCTAAAAAGTAAATAAAGGCCACGATTAGGGGCCATAGGCCTAAAAAAATGAGCTTCCTCAGGAGCACGATTACCCAAACCGGAACGATATTATTCCAGATGCGCGGCTTGGCTAATTTACCTGTCTGGTACCAGGGTTTCAACTCCCGGTAGAGACGGGGTAGGGAGGTACGCAGCCAAACGGTTTGCCAGCGGATACGCCAAGCCATGCGGGGTTGAAGGGGAAAGGCTTCCCACCGCTCATTCAGTTGCCAAAAGGTGCGCCATTGCCATCTGTCTGGTAGGGCGATTCCTACCTGCGCTAGCGGTTGCCGGCAGCGCTCATAGTATTGGCGATGACTCCTTCTTCCGTTCAAAGGAAAAACCAGGAGTACTTGATGAGGGCTTACTTGTTCCTTTACCCAGCCCAACTCAGCGAGCAAGGCGGGTGTGTCGTAGGGCTGCACCAGCACCCACTTAGAAACGGCTAGCTGGGCTTGTACACGGCTTTGCCAGTCGGTGCCTACGTACCCTCTGGATATCCCGGCCTGTGGGAATACATCCGCAGGATTGCCCAAGGTGATCAGGGGAGCGGTACTATGGAAGAGGATGCCTAAGATCCGTTCCAGCTTGTTGCTATCGAACCAGTCTCCATTATTCATTCCTTCCTGCTGAAAGCTACGCAGGAAAAAAACCGCTCCGTCCAGAGGGAGTTGCTGTGCTTTGTTGGGTAGGGTAAGCTGCCAGGTACCGCTGATCCCAAAAGTTAATAGCGCAAAAGCCAAGGTGAAAAGGGTCAACTGGAGGTTTTCTGAAAGCTCTCCATACACAGACCAATAGATAGCCAATCCACTTACAATAGGTATAAGTATAAGAAGCACAATGCCCAAAGGGCGATTTCGGATTTGCTTACGCGGTTGCAGTTGGCGCCAATACCACCTTTCGAAAGGTTCGCCCATGGCGGGAGCCACTCTTTTTAGCCATCGGATAAAACCAGGGGTGGGTGTAGGCATAAAGTTTTCAGTATTGGGCAAGTAAAATACTGAAATGACCGACAAACTTGAGAGTGGCATGCATGTAAGATCAGTTGGGTCAATGCAGTGGCCTACCGTCGGCTCCCCTCTTGGGGTTGCCAGGCCCTAGTCCTCACCGTCCAAAACAACAGGCCAATTAACACTATGGGCGAGGCTCCACATTGCACTATTTGTAGACCATAGCCAGCCAGGATAGTTGAGTGAGATACAAGTCAAGCTCGATTAGGTAAGGCAATTCAAAAAACAGCACCGTAGGGCGGATTGAATTTAAAATATGCCAATCATTGATGATTAAGCCCTATTCAGAATATTAAAATGGCAAAGTGTGTGGTAAAACCGTAGCTGTCTGCGTGGTGTCCCCGTGCCGGATTTATTGAAACACGAATGGACAACTAGCAACTTGGAATCAGGATTTAAACAGGTCGATTAGGGCCAAAACCTGAAAACCAAATTGCTATGATGAAACGAAAAAACGACGCGCCGCTTGTATCCAGGCGTGTACGAGACGAGGAGGAGTCTCCTCATGGTGGCCACACCCCTGTATGGGGTCTCAAAAGAGGCATGGGTTGGGCCATAGCCTTCCTTCTGCTGAGCAGTACTACCTCTTGGGTGGCAGCCCAAGATATGGGGATCGACTATGTAGATGATAACACCGGAGTGGTATGGTTTGATGTAACGGGCGTGTCGGCCAACTGGAGTTACATCTGCCTCAACGGATGCTTTTCCGGGACCAAAAATGGCAACCGGGTAGAGCGTACTTTTTCCGGACTTACCCTCGGGACTACTTATAGTATCAACGCGCAAATTCAAGACAATACTAACGGACAGATATTACCCTCTGGCTCGGTTATATTCCAGAATGGTGGAGGAGGTGGAACCAACCCAACCTGCACCGATGGACTCCAGAATGGAGATGAAACCGGCGTCGACTGTGGCGGCTCCTGTGCCGCTTGTCCCACCTGTTCTGACGGCAATCAGAATGGAGATGAGACCGGCGTAGACTGCGGAGGCGTAGGAGATATCCACGCTGGTAGCTTCGGGCACATTGCTGAGCCGAAACCCAGCCCCCACGCTGGAAATATA
>JBCBHI010000437.1:0-4859 GCA_038525885.1 Bacteroidota bacterium | reverse complement strand
ACCCCGCCCATCTGCATTTCTTTCTTTCCAGACTTCACCACCGTGCGTTGGTTGGCCACTATGCCCACCGCCCAGCCATCCATACGGGCCGTACCACATACAATTGTCTGCCCGTAGTCCGCTTTGTACTCATCAAACTCAGACTTATCTACCATCCGTTTGATGATGTCGCGCATTTCGTAAGGCTTCACCCGCTCTGTCGGCATCAGGCCGTAGATTTCATTCGGGTCCAGAGTAGGTAAGGCAGGCTCCACCCGGTCAAACCCGGCTTTGTCATAGTCCCCAATTTTATTGAAGATACCTTTCACATAGTCCAACGCAGCCTGGTCGTTCTCAAACTTATTATCGGTAACCCCAGAGATCTCGCAGTGAGTGGTAGCGCCACCCAGGGTTTCGTTATCTATATCCTCGCCTATGGCCGACTTCACCAAATAGGACCCCGCCAGGAATACACTCCCTGTCTTGTCTACAATGAGTGCTTCGTCACTCATAATGGGCAAGTAAGCCCCACCAGCCACGCAGCTACCCATGATCACTGCCACCTGCACAATGCCCAAGCTGCTCATGATGGCGTTGTTCCGAAACTGGCGGCCAAAGTGTTCCTTATCAGGGAAAATCTCGTCTTGCATTGGCAGAAATACCCCTGCGCTATCCACCAAATAGATCACCGGCAAGCGGTTCTCAATAGCAATTTCTTGCGCCCGCATGTTTTTCTTAGCCGTCATCGGGAACCAAGCTCCGGCTTTCACTGTGGCATCGTTGGCCACAATCATGCACTGCCGGCCCTGCACATACCCAATACCCGTCACCACCCCGGCGCTTGGGCATCCGCCCACATCCTGGTACATTCCGTCGGCAGCAAAAGCCCCTACTTCCAGAAATTCAGAGCCGTTGTCGATCAGGTAATCAATCCGTTCGCGAGCAGTTAGCTTACCACGGCCGTGTTCTTTATCTATCTTTTTTTGTCCCCCACCTTGGTGCACCGCATGTAGCTTGCGGCGCAGTTCGGACAGTAGCAGTCGGTATTCGTCTTCGTTCTTGTTGAATTCAAGATCCATGCTCGATGTAGGTCTTTTTTGGTGTTCTGAAAACGTTTGCAAGTATAACCAAAAACAGCTTCCCCCGGCGAGGAGGAAGCTGTCCTTTATATCCTTTTTAAGGATTAGAAAGTTATTTTCTTCTCCCTAAAGGCCACAAATATTTCTTCGGATCATCATTCACGTCATTCACCAAGCTATCCAGAGAAATAGATAGGGTATTGATGTTCGTATAAAGGGTACTGTCGTTGATCAGCATGGCTAGCGTACCACTACCGTACTGTGCACTGTCAATCACTCCAGTCAAAGAAACTACCGCTTCATCCAGGTCGTCGATAGTCTGTTGTAGTTCTAGCGAACTAATGGTATCTGCTGCTGCATTGAGCTTGGCCAGGATAGGCTTCAGGCCGGTTTGCGCGTCATTTAGATTCGCCAAGGTAGTATTGATCCCGTCCATAGACTCCGCCAAGCGCATTTGCAGGATGGCAGTGGCCACATTCAGGTTCTGACCCGTGGCCAAAATCTCTGAGAAGATGCTGTCGATCCGCTGATTATTTAGATTGTTCAGGAAGTTGTTCACCTGCTTAATGGTGCTGTCCAACTCATCTACTACCGGAGTCAGCGTGGTTGTAATTTGGTCAGTAAGCCCCAAATTGACTCCACTGGCTAGGGTATCGCCAGTCTGGTGGGTTTCAGATCCCGTTTTAATATCCAAAACAATGGCCGTAGAGCTGAGGATTTCCGAGGACAATAGGGCCGTGGAGCCTAAGGGTAGAGGCAAGTCTGCCCTCACTTCCATACCTACCAGCACCCGGTTACCATTCGCTGGGTCCAGTTCCACAGTAAGCACCGAGCCTACCGGCACTCCATTTACCACTATCGGGTTGGAAGGAATCAACCCTTTAGCATCGTCAAAAATGGCGTAGTATACAGTTTGGGTGGTCAGAAAATTTTTGCCCTTGAGATAGTTGAATCCCACATAAAAGACTGCAATGGCAATAATTGCGAAGACGCCTACGCGTAGTTCTTTAGAAAATTTCACCAGAGATATCTAAATTTTAGTTGGTGGACTCTACATCCGCTTTGTACTCGCGTACAGCACGGAAGATGCCCGAAGCAATATACGTTTGTCCCAGATCATCGTTGAGGTAGCGTTCCTCTTCCGGGTTGCTGAGAAATCCAGTTTCTACGAGTACACTAGGCATCGTAGACTTATATAATACAATAAAACCTGCTTGTTTCACTCCCCTACTCCTGCGCTTCACCCGATCCTTCATTTGCCTCTCAATCTTGTTGGCCAGCAACAAGCTATTCTCCAAATACGCATTCTGGTACAAACTAAACAGGATGTAGGATTCAGGAGATTGCCCATCGAAATCCTCGTAAGCTTCCTCATAATCCTCTTCCAATAGGATTACTGAATTCTCCCGCAAAGCAGCCTCCAAGTTATCCTGTTCTTTATGTAAACCCATCACGTACGTTTCGGTTCCGTGTGTTCTGGGTGCAGGGATGTAATTTGCATGTATGGAAATGAAGAGGTCGGCACCATTCTTGTTCGCAATGTTAGCACGTTCGTCAAGCTCTATGAACGTATCATCATCTCGTGTATAAATGACCTCAACATCATCCAAATTCTCTTCAATGAGTCCGCCCAATTTTAAAGCAATAGATAGGGCGATGTCTTTTTCTTTGGCAACTGCCCCATGCGTACCCGGATCTTTTCCGCCATGCCCGGCATCAACTACTACCTTGCGAACCCGGTACTGCCAAACATTGCCGGTATTGAAAGAAGAAAAGAGAACTAACGAAGCGATTACGACCAAGAAAATAGAATTTTTCACCAGGCTTCGTTTGTTTGGGGGGTTTGGAATAACTTTGCGCAAAATTGTGAAATTTTCAGTAAAAGGGAAACAACGCGTGGGTCATTTGAGGTACGGATTCATCCTATTCATTCTTACATTATCAACACTCACCGCTCAGGCGCAAAATGTCTCTTCCGATTCATTGGATGTACTCCTTTCGGACACTACCAACCTGGCAGATACTCTCATAGAGGCCGATACCGCTAAGTTTTCGGGATCGCTCACGCCTGATGCCCCAAAGTCCGACATATCTACCACAATCAATTACCAGGCCAACGACTCCATAGACTTCGATGTAGTCAACCAGATCCTCTTTCTGTATGGGGATGCTAAAATAGACTACGGCAGCATCAAGCTAGACGCAGCCTATATAGAATACAGCTGGGGTGACAACCTGCTCACCGCCTATGGAGTACCTGATAGTACTGGCAGAGTACAGGGGAAACCGTTGTTTAAAGATGGACAGGAGTCCTTCGAAACCGACAGCATTCGGTACAACTTCATTTCCCGCAAAGCGCTGATTTCAGGAGTGGTTACTGAGCAAGGAGAAGGATACGTACAAGCAGAACGAGTAAAAAGACTGGCCAATGGTAATGCTGCCATGGGAAATGTGGCCTATACTACTTGTAACCTCAAAGAACCTCACTTCCATATAGAGGCAAATAAGATCATGATGATCCCGGGGGATAAGTTCATCTCCGGCCCCTTTCATCTGGAAGTAGCTAATATTCCTACTCCCCTCGGTTTCTTGTTCGGGATGTTTCCGGTACAAAAAGAAAATGAAGCGGGTAGCGGGGTCATTATTCCCAAGTACGGGGAGGAAAACCGACGGGGGTTTTTCCTCCGTGGAGGGGGGTACTACTGGGCTATCAGTGAGTATTTGGATGCCCGGCTCACCGGAGATATATATAGTAAGGGTAGCTATGCTCTTACCCTGGAAAGCAGATACCTGAACCGGTATAAGTATTCTGGCAACTTAAGCGTCCAGTACTCCAACCAACGGTTGGGATTTGAGGTAGAGGACACGGTACGAAACCAAGATATCTGGGTGCGGTGGTCTCATACCCCAAAAACACAGGGTAAGCACCGCCTATCTGCGAATGTAAGTGCGGGTACCAGTGGGTTTAACCAGATTAACCCTACCCAAAACTTTGGCAATACACTCCGCCAAGAATTCAACTCTAGTGTAAGTTATTCCACCACCTTCTTCGAGAATCGGTTCAACTTCTCCACCAATTTCCGAATGAACCAGAACGTAACTACGCGGAAGGCGGACATCTTACTACCGGAGGTTGCCCTGGGTATGAACAGGATATACCCCTTCAAAAAAGCCGGTAGTGCCGGGAAAACCTGGTACGAAAAGATCAACTTCTCCTGGCGGTTCAATGCTACTAACAGGCTATCTAATGTATTGCCGTTCGAAGCCGCAGACGGAACGGATAGCATCGCCGCCTTTAGTAGTGAGTCCATCCCGGTAATCATTAGAAACAGTAATAACGGAGGTAGGCATTCGGTCCCCATTTCCACTTCCTTCAACCTGTTCAAGTACATCACAGTATCGCCCAGTGTCAATATCAACGAGTACTGGTACCTGAAGGAGTTGAATTGGCGATATGACACCGCCGAGGGGGCCTTGGTGGCCGATACGGTCAACGGATTCTCAAGAGCGCTTGAATATACAGCCAGCGCAGGCTTTACCACTCGGCTATACGGTACTTTCCAAACCCAAGGGAAAATCCGAGAATGGACGGGCGTGCAAGCCATCAGACACGTACTTATCCCTACCGTAAGCCTCAATTACCGACCTAACTTTGCGGATGAGTCTTTCGGAATCTATCAAGAAATTGAAGTACCCGATCAGGTCAATACAGAACTAAGAAGCCGCTATCAGGGATTTGTCTTTGGTAGTCCTGGGTCAGGGCAAAACGGGGTCATTAGTTTCTCTTTGAATAATAATATT
>JBCBHI010000436.1:0-4872 GCA_038525885.1 Bacteroidota bacterium | reverse complement strand
GTCTTTTACTCCAGAGATTGCGGCAACACCTGGCTTACTCTTTGGAGTAAAAGACGGTAAGGGTGTCCGAGTATTCCTCACTAAACCGGGCGTATGCATAATCGAAGGTGAGGACCGGAGAGGCAGAAGCGGAGAAATCTAGCGGTGGGCTTACCAAAGCATCGGTGGTCCCGGTGGGGTCGTCATCGTCCGAGTAGTTGTCAAACATCAAAGACCAGTCACCCACCCCATACGCACTCGTGCCTTCAGACGAGAAGCTCCACAAGCGATCGTCATCCGGGTTATTCACTGCCCAGTTCACCAAGTCCGTATTGTCAGTGCTTTCTAGATCTTCGAGGAGGGAAGTCTGGGTTTCCTCAGCATACACAGTCAACACCCGGCGGGCGGTCAAAGTATCCGAACCGGCGGCGTTGGCAACAATCAATTCCAGATTGAGATCTCCCAAAGGCACCTCTTGGGTATTGAAAACAAATACTTCCTCTGTAGAAGTAGCAATCACCTGATCGGCAAAATTGGTGATGGTCCAGCTACGGCTGGTGGGAGAATTGGTGCTATTGTCCGTAAGGGTGAAGGAGTCTCCCCGGCATACGCTAAAACTATTGGTGGCCGCTGCCACAATAGGGGCGTCCGTTACTTCGATTACATCACCAGCATTTTGTAGTATCTCCTTTCTACGAGGACTGACTTCCAGCACGGTTCGCATGCGAGCCTTCTGGTCCTCCGTGAATATATTCATACACGCATCCGGCGTATAGTCCATGTAGTTCTCAATCATATCATGGTCCGCACTACTAGCACAGGAGTTATTGGGAACACAGGAGGTGTTAGGAGCCGAGGCTAGCGGCGTATCATCGCAGAAGTCGTCTACTGAGCAGTTTCCATCCCCCCAAATATGCCGAAGGCCCAGCCAGTGTCCAACCTCATGGGTCATGGTGCGGCCCTGATTGTACGGGGCAACTACATTACCTTCGGTACCGAAGTAATTGAACCCACAAACTACCCCGTCCGTGCCGGCCGCTCCGCCAGACCGGGGTAGACCATCCAGATCTGACAGGCTAGGAAATTGGGCATACCCCAGCAGGTCGGAGTTAACCCCACCGAAACTGACCGTCCAGACATTAAAGTACCTATCGGGGTCCCATTGGGTATCAAATTTTAGGCTGGTTTCTACCAGAGTCTTCGTCCAGAAGCTGCGCCCACCATCTACCCGGTTGATTCCCGGTTCGGGCAAGGCCACCCCATTGGGATCGTACAGGGCAAGCACAAACTCAATCTCTACATCGGCCCCCGCCGGATGGGAATTGGCTCCAGCTCCGGTTTTCCGGAAGTCCTCATTGAGCACCCTAATCTGAGAAGCCACTTGTGCTTGGGAAATATTGGATCCCGACCCTACCTCCTCGCCGTTGTGCACTACATGCACCACTACGGGTATTTGTACTACGGTCTCCTGTTGCCTGCCCATGACCAGCCGCTGGGCTCGTGCTTCTTGGGCCAGGGCAAGGGCCGCTTCAAACTTTTGAATACCGAATTGTTTAGGAAAACGGGCGGCTAGTTCCTGCAAGTTTTCATCCGTAGCGCAAGTACGATGACTAGGTAATCGTCTGTAGGAAGTGGAAGTGGGCGGGGTGGAAAACTTATTCCGTAAGGAAACGGACAGGGGTTCATTTTTGATAATGCGGTAACTAGCGCGTGGAAAGGTTTGCCCCCATGAGGTAAGCGTGATGCCCAAAGTGATCGCTATCAGCGTAGCCATTCTGAAGGTATTCATGCTCAGTGCTTTATTTTCAAGGACTCGTTAGTAATCTCCAGGACCTCCCAGACTATTGGATCGGTATCCGGTAAATGGATGCTAAGGATATTCCCTTTCTTCCATTCCCAACGCCCGGTAGCATCCTGATGGGCATCATTAGGAGCTAACCGCAGCATGGTTACTTCCCCATTCTTTTGAAAGTTCACCCGCTCACGAAACCGGGCAGGCCCCACCGAATATCCTTCAGGCCGGTATTGCTTTATGCCCGGGCTATCTTCTTCAAATACATGCACCCAAGTGCCCATGAGGTCCGCTGAATTTTGGCTTTGGGCCGAGTTTTTGGAAGAAGAGCAGGAGGATACGATAACCAATAAGAGACACCACGCGGCGATTTTGGGCATGAAAAGAAAGTTAGGCTACTTGAAATGTAAGTATAATCATTTTTCATTGTATGTTTCTGATAAAAGCATGGCTTTTCACAGGATATTATCCTCTAAGGCAACCAATTGTGAATACCTCCGTAATCAGAATTAAACTGACTGGTCTAATTTTCATTTCATGGGATACAAATACAAACGGGAAGATATTCTGGATCAAGGGATAGAATTGTTCAGAACCCGGGGGTATCATCATGTAGGCATCAATGAAGTACTTAAGGCCAGTGGTATACCCAAGGGTAGCTTTTACAACTTCTTTGAGAGTAAGGAGGATTTTGCCAAGCAGGCCCTGTGCCGATATGGTGAGCAAAGGCAGGAATTCTTAATTTCTATGCTGGAAGAGACCAACCTGCCGCCTCTGCAACGGCTGAAATCCTTGTATCGCTTCCTCATTGAAGCCAACCGAGAGGAAGGTTTTGCCAATGGCTGCTTGCTCAACAATGTAGCCATAGAAGTGGGTGGCGACAACGACATGCTGGCAGCAGAGACCAGCACCGCTTTTCAAAATTGGTTGGACACTATTGAGCTAGTGGTAGCAGCAGGCCAAAAAGACGGCACTATATCTACGGAATACACCGCTAGAGAAGTTGCAGACTATCTGCACTCGGGCACCTATGGCGGATTCGCCAGAATGAAAATGGATAGAAATGCTGATTACCTCAATCTATGGTACCGTATGACCTTCGATATGATTGAGGTGAAATAAGAAGGAAAAAAATTTAACCCGGAATTAAACAAACCGGTCTAATTGAATAAACTCTACAGATATGAATTGGAATCAAATCACAAATTTTTTGGTAGTTGGGGGCTTGCTATTCACCCTGGTTAGTTGTGGACTGGCAGATGTACGTCCGGACAATTTTACGGATGAACCTACTGCAGAAGAAATGGCTAAGGGGAAAGCCCTGCTAGAAGCAGCCTGGAAGGCACAGGGGATGGATAAACTGGCCAACGTAGAAACCTACGAGGTGATAGCCAGTGACCACTGGCGCGGGATGATGGGCCGCATGGGGGATCTATGGCCCTGGCAACGTCGCCGGATGGCTCTGCGGTTCATTCCAGGTACGTTTGATGCCCAAGTAGAAAGCCTGGAGGGTGAATATGACGGCACGGTGTATGGCCAGCAAAGCTGGCAATTCTACACCCAGGAACCAGGGCAGCCAGTGGCTTTTCAAGAAGAAGGAAACGACAGGATTAGCTTTGGTCTGGCAGCATTCCAGTACTTTTTTGAGCTGGCTGACCGCCTCAGAAAGACCGACCAGATAGCCTATGCAGGCACCATGGATTTTGGAGGCACCAATTATGAGGTGGTGTTGGTGAGTTGGGGCAATCTGGCCCCACAAGAAAAGGTAGACCAATACCGCCTACTGATTAACCCGGAAACCAAGTGTATTGAATGGGCAACCTATACGGTACGAGACAATTATCTGCCTGCTCCAGCCGGTTTGTACGGCACCATTCATTTTGAGGATTACCGGCAAGTGGACGGGATTTGGTTCAGTTTCAAACAATCTGTTTACCTGAATGAAGACGTGAGTAACCTGGAAAAATTTGCCCATCAGCTCACCGTACGCGACATCCGACTGAATACGGTGCCCGCAGCAAGCTTAAGACCCGGCAAAGACATTGTACCCATAGGAGACAACAAACTCGTAACCACTCCTTGAGAGAAACAACAGGTAAAAGGGGGCATACGACCTCGTGTTTCACTATTGAGTTATTATAAAATACTAGGGAAGGGATTTCTAAATATCACCTTCCCTTTTTTCATCATTCCAACAATCAATAGGGTATTTAGCAAAGGGATAAAATATGCTTTATCCCTCTACCGAAAGCCTACCTATTTGCCATTCCGCATATCCCTTGCCACTTTCGGGGCAAACCTGTTAGCTATGCGCATTACCCTATCCTTTCTCATCCTCGGGATTGCTCTATTCTTGGTCTCTTGCGGGGGCAGCGGTGTCACCGAAATTCGGTCTGGCTCGGGAGCCACCCTCAATCCTGGGCAAGCCGCCTACGTGACCTTCCGGTATTACAAGAATGCCGCCCAGGTACTGGTAGATTCTAGAAAAGCCAAGGAGCCAGTGGCCATGGAGGTGGTAGCTGATGCACCAGCTAGCACGATTGCGCACTACCTCAATGGGCTACAAGTAGGCGACAGTGTGCAGTTCAAAATCATGGCAAGAGAGTTTTTCATGGATGCCAATGGGGTGCTGTCCATCCCCAATGGGGTCAACGCAAGTGATATGATCACCTTTCAGCTGAAGGTAGATAGCACCATCTCGCAAGAGGAATTCACTAAGCGTGAGGAGGCTCGGGCCCAACGCTTGGCCGATGCGCCTCGCATAAAGCTCCAAAATCAGTTGTACAACACCCGGACGTACTACCAGCAGGTACTGGATATGGAGGGGATCCGGGATAAGATAAAGGAAGAAGGCCGGGCCATTGATGCTGAAATTTCCAGAAACGGTGAGCTGGCCTTCAAATCAGAAAATGGGGTGCGGATGGTGATTGTAGAAGAAGAACTGGGAGACTTGCTAGCCCCTGGCGACTACGTTTTTGTGAACTACACCGGATATCTGCTGGATGGTACTTTCTTCGATAGCAACATCAAAGAGGTAGCTCGCACACATGATGCCCTGGACCCAAACCGCCGCTACGGGCCTTTGCGGTTCCAACTGGGAA
>JBCBHI010000435.1:0-4888 GCA_038525885.1 Bacteroidota bacterium | reverse complement strand
GTTCGTACATGCCGACCACCATGCCCAGTGGATCAACCCTAAGGACCCCAACCACATCATTTTGGGTAACGACGGTGGGCTCTACTTGAGCTATGACGGAGGTACCCAAAATGATGTGGTTGGGGTCCTTAGGGTTGATCCACTGGGCATGGTGGTCGGCATGTACGAACCCGTCCATGTCTGACAAGGCCCAGGTTTTTCCTCCGTCCTCAGAGCGGATAAGGGGAACTCCATGCACGAAGATGCGGTCAGGGTCTACCGGGTCTACGCGGATCTGGGCAAAGTAATACCCATAGGTAAAGAAGACACCAGCTACCGGAGAACCTTCCACTTCTGTCCAGGTTTGCCCACCGTTGGTAGACTTATAGATGGAAGCTCCCGCTACGGAGGTGTTGAACAAAGCCGCGTTGGCGTCGCCAGAATAGTTGGCAATATCTGCAGGCGTATACTTGCCTTTTTTCAAATCCTCAAGGACTTGCTCGGCGGTGTATTTTTCAGGAAACCGATTGCCTTGTAAAAAGCTTTCCAGGTCCTCAGTATCCAAGTTAAGAACGTCCTCTACACTAAAATTGAGGAAGTCTTTGAATTGCAATCCTTCAGGTTCTTCGCTAGCCTCTCCTGGGATCTCCTTTTGGTAGTCCATGATGGCATACACAATGCTGGGATCATTATAGTGGTAGGAGAACCCAATACGGCCCACCTTATCGTCTTGCGGAAAGCCTTCTGCGGACTGGCTCCAGGTGCTGCCCCCGTCGGTAGAGCGGTAGATGGTGGAGCCCGGTCCGTTGCCTTTGAAGTCCCAGGCTTTGCGGGTACGCTCCCAGGAGGCTGCTAATAAGTTGTTGGGGTTTTTGGGGTCCAAGGCCAACTCTATCGCTCCGGTACTGTCATTGACATACAGCGTTTTCTCCCAGGTTGCGCCCCCGTCGGTGGTTTTGTACACCCCACGGGCTTCGGTGTGGGTATACAAGGCGCCGATGGCTGCTACCCAAGCGGTATTGGGGTCGGTAGGGTGTACCAGTACCCGGCCGATGTGCTGGGTATCGCCTAGGCCCAGGTGCTGCCAGGTTTGCCCCCCGTCGGTAGATTTATAAACTCCTGAGCCAGCATAGCTAGAACGGCTGGAATTACTCTCCCCGGTGCCTACATACAGTACATTGGGGTCCGAAGGAGCCAATGCCAAAGAGCCGATGGTAAGGGCCCCCACATGGTCAAAAATGGGGGTGAAGGTTTGACCATTGTTTTTGGTTTCAAACACCCCACCTGAGGCGTAGGCTACGTAATAATGCTTGGGGTCGGCTTCATTTACGGCTAAGTCAGTGATACGCGCGCCCTGTACAATTGGCCCAATACTCCTTACCGGATATTCAGTAAGAGGGGAAGTGTCGGCCATTTCTTTCCGTACAGAAATAGCTTCCATTAGGGCTTCCGGGGTGGTAGGAGTTGGCTGTGCAATTAAGATCGAAGAACCTAAAATACAAGACAAGCTCAATAGCGTAGTGATTGGTTTTTTCATCTTCAGTGGTCATGAAAGTAATGCTTCGAAAGTACGGAATAATCCTTTCAAGCTCCTGACTACTCAACACACCGACAGGCCGCTAATCTATTCTTGTGACCCGCAATCCTGCCCTGCGATTTTCCCTTTTCAGCCCGGTGTAGTTTACCCTAGGACTAAATGCTGGATGCGATATAGTGGTTCTTGGTCATGCGGTTTGTGTCCGCCAAATACTCTTCCAACATGGGAAATTCAAAAACCTCCCTTTTGATTCTTTTTGTTACTTTTACCCGTGTTTGCAAACCCCTTACGCTAATTACCCATAGCTATGAAAATCTGGCACGGAATGGCCTACTTGTGCTTCGCAGCGGTATTTGCTGCTTGCGGTAGCAGCAGTTCTAATAATGGTGAAGCAGAAACGGTTACTTTTCAGGAAGAGGAGCCTTTGGATGAAGCGCTCAAGGAAAAGGTAGTCGCTGCATTGGATGTTTTGCCTACCCCGATCGAAATTGTATCTCACGTACGTGATGCAGCAGACGGATACAACCCTGCGTTGGTCAATGATCCGGAAAGTTCACGTAACTACCTCACCACCAACTTTCGTAAGGCGATCAATTTAGGGGTGTACATGGCCGACTTGGGCTATGCCTGTTTGTATACTCAGGCTCAGCCTGCCATGGATTTTGTGCGAGCCAGCAAGCGAGTAGCCGTAGACATGGGGCTGTTGGATGTGTTTGATCCCAACATAGTAAAGCGGTTTGAGGACAACCTGGAGAACCGCGACTCACTGATCAACCTGCTGTATGAGTCCTACTATTACACGGACGATTATCTAAATAAGAACGAACGCACCCGTACTGCCGCTATCATTATGGCTGGAGCCTGGGTAGAGGGTATGCACATAGCAGCCTCGGTGGCTGCCAATCATACGGATGATTCTTCCTTCAATGATTTAGCGAAGCGGGTGGGTGAGCAGAAACTCACTTTAAATGCCATTGTGGAGATACTGGAGGTGATCTCTAATGATGAACAGATTGCTACCCTGGTAGAGCAAATGAAAAAGCTGCGGACTACCTACGAAGCGGTGGAAATCTCGGATGAGTCGGTGACCGAAGAAATTGACCTGGCTAATCTGGAGGACATCAGTCAGCTTACCGATATGGTGCTTCAGTCAGATCTGGACCGGGTAGAGATTTCTAACGAAGCCCTGATGGCGATTAATCAAGAATTGGCAAGCTTGCGCACTTATTTGATTACCTATAATTAAGGTTAGGCAAGTTGGTGCAAAGAAGCCGGGGTTCAGAAATTTGAGTCCCGGCTTTTTTTGTGAGTAGGAGAGTTCCCCATTTGAGGTGATGGTTGATTTGGCAATTGATTTTTGTGGATGCCGGCCTCTGTACTTACAACAACATAGCGACGAAGTATTTGTAGCCTGTCCTTTAGGGCCAGGAATGATTGACCCGAAGATTAAAGTGCCGTAGGCACGAAAGCTTAGGTCACTAGACGATACCTAGCTCGCAAAGACCTTTTCAGACATATTGCCGTGGGCGTCACACAAATGGAGTTGGCGAGTTCTTAGTGGTCAGACGACTCGAAGTCGTCAGACCACTGGCACTGCAATAGTCTCACCACCAACTAATTATGCATTTTTCCCTTGATAGGGGATGCAGTTTTTTTGATTGGCTATTTCATGGTATACCGATTCCAGATGAGACGAGGTACAGGAAAAGGTCCTGTGTCTGATGGCTATCTTTTTGGGTACTATAAACAGTGGTTACCGTTTCGGTTCCTTTTTACGTCGTCACTACGCAGCTAAGATTTGAAAATCCTTTTTGTTAACCCGGCTTAAAAGCCGAGTCTACAATTACTTTGTCGCTCCGCGATTTTGCATGGCTTGGTTGCCTAACAGGGTGCCGAGGCCTTAAGTGAAGCCTAAATGTTAGAGTGTAAGATTTTGGTCAATGTGTAATCTGCAATGGGTGGGTATACCGTATGCCTTGTTCCGTCTGCCCGAGCAGGAAATAAGCCCCACGCGGTAGGTCGGCCACGGATATGGTTAGCGTTCGTTCTTGCAGCAGTGCTTGCTGCCAAACTACGTGGCCCTGTACGGAAAGAAGCATTAGCGAAGTCAGCAGTTTCTGGTCTGGTGCGAACTCGATGGTAAGGTAATCCCGGGCAGGATTGGGGTAGGCCGAAAAAGGTGCAACAACATTCGGGGTAGCGAAACCGGTGATTGCAGAGACATCGCGAAAGGTTAGGGATACCCGCCAATAGGCAGTATCTAACGTGCCCGAAACAATAGCGTAGGTAAAGGGCTGGGTGAAGTCTTGCGGAGTGTCGCCGCTCACTTGCAAGGCACCCTCACGAAAGGCTACCGCAAAGGGAGAAAGGGTAAAGTCCGCCACTTCTGCCGACAAGTCGAGTTCCGGGTTTTCCGGATCAACAACGTAAGCGGTCAGGAGGATTTCCTGGTTGTTTGGGTTGATTGTCACCTCTACCTCGGGTTGATTGGGCAAGGAAAAGGCGGTGACTTGTGTGCCAAAGGCTGCCGGGCCAAGGTGATAGGGAGTGGTGAATGAGCCCCAGGTAGCATCTTCCTTG
The DNA here is from genome assembly GCA_038525885.1 of Bacteroidota bacterium. Lineage (GTDB taxonomy): Bacteria > Bacteroidota > Bacteroidia > Cytophagales > Cyclobacteriaceae > DMST01. The sequence continues at coordinate 792 of JBCBHI010000435.1, read as the reverse complement.
AAAGTAAGGGTATTGGCATTTTCTAGTACCTGATCGGCACTCGGCACGTAGGTGCGAAAGGTAAGCGGTTGGTTATCTTGGTTGTCACCGTACACCAGCATGAGGAAAAAGTAATTGGCCTCGGCCTCATCATAGAACAGTTCCGCCACGCCTCGGCATTCCTCACCGATAAAGGCCCCTAGCAGAGCTCCCTCTTCCGACAGGACGGTATCCGCCACCACCGCCCGTCCGGTGATAGTCATGGTGGCGCTATAGCGGGAGAAGTCAACGGCCCATTCGGGGGTAGCAGCCCACAGGTGGGTTTGGATTACGCTCAAAAGGCTCAGAAGGAGGATGGTTAGGGTTTTCATGGTTACAATATTGTGTAGGGTCGATTTTCGCGTGAGGGATGCTGGCCTAGGCGGCCCCGCTTGTTTGAGCCCGAAATGGCGGCCCGTAGGGCCTTGTGTGGAGCAGGCGAGTGCCTGCAGCCCGGCCCCTGGCCCAAAGGCCGCGATAGCGGACGGCGGCGAGGGGACACGCCCAAAGTTTTGAATCTACATCGGTGATTAGAAAGGTGGGGGTGTATTATGGGAAAAGGGGACGCCTCTGCTGGCGCCCCCATCGTTACCTATACACCAAGAGATTTTAGTGTTTTACCACGCGCCGGGTTTGGCTTCCCGTTTCGCCTTCTATCCGGATCAGGTAAACACCCGAACCGTAGGCGCACAAGTCCCAAGTGGAAACCTCGAAGGCTCCCGCTACTGGCTCGAAGGTTTGGGTGGCTCGCACCCGCCCAGTCATATCCGACAG
>JBCBHI010000434.1:0-4893 GCA_038525885.1 Bacteroidota bacterium | reverse complement strand
GTTTGACGGGGCGCTACTGCTGCCCCGTCAAACTGACCTTGAGCACCCGTCAATCCTCGAAACCACAGCTTACCTCCTGCCTCTTCGGGTGCATCCCAAATGTCTACCGGTACTCCGGCTAGCGGGCCACCTTGGGCATCCGCAAAACTTAAGTCGAACTGAATTCCCTCGGATACAGTAAAGTCGAAGGAGGTGTCAGGGAGAGAAGGAGCCATCGGTTCCATTTTCAGGCAGCTTGCCAACAAGGCAAGACATGCAGGAAAAATGATCTTTTTCATATTTAAACTTGTTCGCGTTGAATAGCAGCTAAGGGAGTTTTGAATAGGATGTAGAGGTCCATCCACCATGAAGCTTCATGGGCATATTTGATATCGAGATGGTTACGATTCTCGTTATCTACATCCTTGCCCCGGTCCGTAACTTGCCACAGGCCAGTGATGCCAGCCGGGGCATAAAAGCGCTCTATGGCTTCGTCAGTTGTCAATTGCTCTGCTTCGTACAGCGGCAGTGGGCGGTTGCCTACCAGGCTCATTTCGCCACGCAGTACGTTGAATAACTGGGGTAGTTCGTCCAGACTAGTCTTGCGCAGAAACGCACCTACCTTGGTTACCCTTGGGTCTTTGTTTATTTTGATAAAGGAGCTTTTTTCGGCCTCCTGTTGTTTGAAATCCTCTTCCGAGAGAGCGAAGTCATCACCAATGAGGAAGTCCTCATTACTCACAAAGGCTTGGGCAGCAAACTCGCGAGAGCTTTGCGATCGGTCAGGATGCATCCCCTCCTTCGTATATTGATTTAGGTGCATCAGCTTACCCAACTTATTTTCGGCATCGGCACACATGGTTCTAAACTTGAAAAAGGGGAACACTTGAAAGTTCTTGCCGGCCCGCATAGAGGTGTAGAAGATGGGCCCTTTCGATTCCAACATCACCAGTAAGCCAATGATGATCAGCAGTGGTGACAACAGAAGGAGTAAGAGGCTACTCACCAGGATATCAAAGCCTCGCTTTGTTACCCGGTATACTTTAGGCCTGGATTCCATGTGCGGCAGGATTTTGAGGGTTTATTTTGATCTCGTACTTGCTGTCTAGCAGATGCTGGATTTTTAGCTTCAACTCTTTAGGATTGAAGGGCTTAAGGATGAAATCCTTAGCACCATTTTTAAGGCAGTGAATCCGGTCCTGTCCTTTATTGTCCCCACTTAGAAATACCACCGGAATATGCTTGAACTGGTCCTGGATGTGGGATAAGAATTCCTTGCCATCCAGATGAGGCATTTTGAAATCGGAGATTATCAGATCAGGTGAGTGACCTTCTTCCAGATATTGGATCGCTTCCATGACACCTGGAAGAGTTGCTACCTTATAGTCCGTTGAAAACAACTTGGAAAGGAAGGCCCGCATCATGGGGTTATCATCTACTATGACTAGCTCTTTCATGGGATCGTAATTTTATTTACCATGAATGTAGGGCGAGTAAGCAGGCTAGGGCCTAATGATTCGATTTCTGGAAGGGGTCCTTCGATTTTCGGAATCACATCCAAAATTTGGGGTGCGCTAGCTAGATGACCAGGGATGTTCACTCTTGTGGTCATCCCTCTCCACCTGAGTATGTGTAAGCGTCTTTGGGAGCATTCGGCTGGGTCTCATAAGGCTCAAACAGAGCTAGTATCACTTACTCGAGATCCTCCAACCGGACCTTATCGGCAAATCATACCTTATGCTGGATACGAATTCAGGACTCTCAATGAGCGCTCACAAGAAGTAGCCTTTATCAACCAAGTGGTATTTCTCATGGTCCGAATCAATACCTGATTAAACCTATTGACGCGCATCACGAAAATGAGAAGGTAGTCTCGTGGTGGGACCACTCTAAGTGGTCTTACCACTGATGCCTCAAACCAATATAAATGAGCAGATTACAAGATTCCCCCTTCGAAGTGTAAGCCCAAAGCGAGAGGATAAGCGTAAACCAGATCTTGGATTATAGTCAGGAAGAAGTTTGGTAAAGAGAAGGGGGGATTGTGAGTAGGGTACCTACAGCGGGTTTCAGCTTACGAGTTTTCAGTATTCACTGTCCTCTCACCAATGAGGTGTTGATTGTATGGGGTAGTGGTACAGTGCTCCCATTTCGAGCAGTAATATCAGTTTACTGGTTCAGCTAAGGGAAGAATTATGGCTTTTTCATCAGAATACGGAAGGATGAGTTAGCCGTGGGGATATGAAGGATTTGTGAAATCAATTTTTTGCGAAAATCTCAACAACAATCGGTTGCATAGATTCAAAACACACTTTTGAAACGTTATCCATCGGTCTTTGCCATATAAAATATTAAGGAACCGTTAAAGATTTCATGAATATTCTGGCATGAGGTAACTTTTTTCCCTAATTTCAGTATATACTTTTACTGATTAACCTCGTTTCATGCCTTATTAATTGGTGATTGGTTAAGTACCCCTGAGATGACAGACTCAGGTAAAATGTTTAGGCAAATGGAAAAAGGCTCCGATATACGGAGCCTTTTCTGTTTTTTACGTCGTTAGTTCTTGTGTGGCTTTCGATACCTCCGCCACCAGAGTATTCATTTCGTCAATCATGCCCTCCGGGGTTACGTCTCCTCCCCCGGTATCCAAAAACTGATACCCTTTCTGTACCAGATCGGCCAAGCTTTCCGCCCCTAGCAATTCTATAGCAGGCTTTGCTTTGTGGTTAGCAGACCGCAGACCGTCTAGATCTTTGGATTGCAAGCAATTAGCAAAGCTATCCCGTAGTTCTTCTAGGGTCTGTATTTGGGCTACTTTCATCTCCTCCAGAAATTCCTCATCGCCTTCTACGATCATCATCAGTTTCTCCGGGTTCAAGATGTCACTCATATTTTGTCTCGTTTCAATAGTTCAATTACAAGAAACTTAAAATCTGCTAAAAAGAGAATGGATTTCCCTTTTTCTCACGCATTCTTACTCAACAGTTGGGTGGCCCCATCTTAGCTGCTAATTTCCCCCCGTTATGTCATTCCCCATTCTCATTGCCGACAGCGGTTCTACCAAAGTACACTGGTGTTTAGTAGACTCAGATACTACTCCCCCCATCGAGTGGTCTGCCGAAGGAATCAATCCATACTTTCAAGACGCTTGGGCCATAGAAAGACAGTTGAATCAGGATGCCCACCTCCTCACGCATCTACCCAAGGTGAAGGAGGTTCATTTCTATGGCTCAGGCGTTTCTACTCCTCAGAATCAACGTCGCATTTCGGAGGCTCTTCTTAGCCTAAATCCCGAGGTGGAACCCCATATCAGTCATGACTTACTTGGGGCAGCCCGTGGGTTGGCAGGTCATGAGTCGGGCCTGATAGGTATTCTGGGTACGGGGTGTAATCTGGGGTTGTTTGATGGTACCCACATCACAAAATCCGCCCTTAGCCTGGGCTTTATGTTGGGGGATGAAGGAAGTGGAGCCGTCATCGGGCGGGAGTTATTAGCTTCCTACTTCAAGAAAACCATGCCCGAAGACCTGGCCAGAGTCTTAGCCTCAGAGTACAATTTGGAGCTTTCTGGCGTGCTCGATCGCCTGTATCATCAGTCCTATCCCAACCGGTACATGGCCCAGTTTGCCAAATTCGCCGTGGAACACCAGTCCCATAGCTGGTGCCGTGAGTTGTTGCTAAGGCAGTTTCGGGCCTATTTCCACCAATACGTTTTGCCTTTCTCTGAGTATCCTGATTTACCCCTCCACTTTGTGGGGTCTATTGCTCACTATGCAGAAGAGATAATGAGCATGGTAGCGAACGAGTTTGGCGCCACCCTGGGCCGGATGGATGAATCTCCCATGCCCGGCCTCATTGCATACCACAAAACTCTATCCTGATGAGCACCACCGAATCCACTTCCCATTACGATCATCTCGAGCAAATGTCGGTGCACGAATTGCTCACCAGCATCAATGATCAAGACCTCACAGTGCCACAAACCGTAGCCTCCGTTATTCCTCAGATCGAGGCGCTGGTTCATCAGATCGTACCTAGAATGCGTGCCGGCGGACGCCTTTTTTACTTGGGTGCCGGCACCAGCGGTCGGCTGGGGGTGGTAGATGCCTCTGAGTGCCCACCCACCTTTGGGGTGCCGCATGACTGGGTAGTAGGGCTGATCGCCGGAGGGGACTCCGCCATTCGCAAAGCAGTAGAATTTGCCGAGGACGACTCTCAACAGGCTTGGCAGGATTTAGCCACCTACCAGCCGGATGTGCAGGATACGGTGGTGGGTATTGCTGCTTCTGGCCGCACTCCCTATGTGATAGGAGGAGTAAAACAGGCCCGCAGCCTTGGTCTGCTCACCGGATGCATCACTTGCAATGCAGGTTCGGCCTTGGCCAAGGCTGCGGAATACCCCATAGAAGCCGTGGTAGGCCCGGAGTTCGTCACCGGAAGCACCCGAATGAAAGCGGGCACCGCCCAAAAGCTGATTCTAAACATGATCTCTACCTCAGTCATGATTCAATTAGGTCGGGTAAAAGGGAACAAAATGGTGGATATGCAGCTTACCAATCATAAACTGGTGCTGCGCGGTACCCGGATGGTCATGGAGGCCCTGGGTATTTCTGAAGAAGAAGCGCGGGCCCGGTTAGAGGCTCACGGCAGTGTGCGAGCCGCTATCGATTCAGTATCCTGATATGCATACCATAGAACCCTTCCACCGATGGATCCATCAGTATCATCCGGCCAAGGATGATCGCTCCCCGTTTTTCGGAAAAGAATACAACTACGAGCTATACTCCGATACCATTTATGGGTACTACATAGATCCCGCTTGGGACTTTATGGGCAGCGAAACCTTGTATCTAAAGGTACTTTGGGTGCAATATGAAGAGGGCATCGCCATCATCGAATTTATTGGAGAATGGA
>JBCBHI010000433.1:0-4913 GCA_038525885.1 Bacteroidota bacterium | reverse complement strand
CGCCCGCAAATAGAAATTGTCGGCCAGGTAGCCCCTACCTGCGGGCGAGGTGAGCATCTGGAATTGGTGAATGCCCATGGGCAGTAGTAGTTCCTGATACAGGAATAGGGGCAGGTAGGTGTTGGTGGCTTGCTGAATAGCACCCGATAGTAGCTGGGTACCGCCGGAGGAGTATTCGTATACGGTACCTGGATCGTGCTGCATAGGCAGGCTTAGTTTGTACTGTACCCAGTCTGGATGTTCCCATTGCATTGCATCCTCATCTTCCAGTTGCAAACCAGTGCTCATGGTCAAGGCGTGTCGCACGTTGATCTGGCTTTTTTGGGGATCACTGATCTGGTACTCCGGGTAGTAATCCAGCAACGGACTGTTGGGCGTCAAGGTCTCCTGCTGCATCATGGCCTTGCCTACGGCCAGCGAGGCAATGGACTTGAAGGCGGAGCGGATGTCATGCAGATATTGCCGATGGTAGCCGTGGAAGTATTCTTCTAGCACCAGCTTGTCATCTTTGGTAATGATGACGCTGTGGATATGCGTGTAGGTACCCTTTTTGATCTCCCCCATGAAGTCCAACGCCGAGGGGCTGATGCCAACCTCAGCCAAGGAAGCCGTGGGCAACCATGCTCCGGCAGCTTCAGGAATTTGGTACGTATAGGGTTCGGTTCTGGACCGGGGAAGGTAGCCACCCCATTGGTTCTCGGGTAGTTTGGCTAAGGGTACGGTACGCTTACCTCCGGCATTGCCGTAGGCGAGGGAAAGTCCCGGCTCGCCCGGCTTGTAGGTAGCGCTGATGGAGAAGCGCGGATTGGTAATGTTGAAGGCAATTTGATTCCCTTCCAGGCTTACTTTTTCTATCAGGAAGTGTAATTCCCGGTTCTCCTTATTGCTTTGGATGTTAGCTTGGAGATCACCCAGGGAGTCCTGAAAAAAATGCAGGAATACCTGATAGTCGGTATCAATGATTTCCGGCTTGGTGACCGGGGCAACCCATCGGGTGTCCTTGGCCGTAAACTCGAGGGATTGCACCCATAAATCATGGGTAAGCACTCCCCGTAAGGGGCCTTGCTCGGTGGGCAAGAAGGCATCGAACCGTAGGCCACCGGAGCCTCTGACGCTGAGAAGTTCTCCCTGCTGAGAAAGGGGGTAGTTTTCTGGCTTTCCTTCCTGATACAGAAACAGTTCAGGAGAGGCCCCTTCCAATTGCACCACGGCAGAGTCCCAGGCTGACTCGGTTTGAAACAGCGTGCCGGACCACACGCCCAACAGGTTCTGAGTTTGCAAGGGTTCTTGGTCAGTGGAGCATCCCCAAACGAGGATGGGCAAGGCAATAAGGATCCAGTGGTTTCTTCCCATCCTAAAAGATAGTTTACTGCGGCGCTTTTTCTAGCATACGGAGCGTCTCGTGGATAAATTCCGTTTTGCCGTTGCGGTAGGCTCCGCGGTCCTTGGCATATTTGGCTACCAACTCCAATTTGAGTTGTTCGTACGCCTGTGCCCGTTCGGGGTGTGCAATCAGGTAATCACGAAAGGCAATTTGTTGCCACATTTGGTTATGGCCGGGGCACATATGTATGTGAAAGATCTGCTCATTTCGGCCTTCGGCATTGTACCCCTTGCCTAGAGAAGAATAGCTCTCGATACCGTCATGCGCAGGTACCTGCCAGTGGGTGTAGCCTAGGGGCTCAAATTGGGCAATCAGCACCTCGTCAAACAGCAAGGCTTCGGGTATCTCAATGATCAGATCAATGTAGGGCTTGGACTTGATACCTGGAATGGACGAGCTGCCGAAGTGTTCTATTCGCAGGAGGGCCTCCTTATCTACCTGGGCCAAGATCAAGGCTTTTTCGGCCTCAAAAATCCTCTTCCAATCGGGATTATGATCTACCAACTCAAGAGGATACAGGGTATTGAAATCCTCGCGGGTGAAGTCCTTGAGTGACTTGGGCATGACGGTGCAAGTAAGGGGATAGTGAAAAAACGGGGTGCAAAGAAAAGGAAAATTGGGGAGTTAGGGCATTCAGGGGGGGGATTTCTCATGTCATGTTATTTCTCGCAGAGACGCAGAGATTTGCGCAGGGGCCGCGGAGGAATTCTATGGTGAATAATCAAGAATAAACTCCTCTGCGAGCTCTGCGGGTGCTCATTTTTCTCTGCGAGAAAGTTACTCCTAGCATAGGCAATGGATAATGATTTCTCGAAGAGACGCTGGGAATTGCGCAGGGGACGCAGAGGGATTTTGATAGTTAAAGTTTTAAAATCACTACTCTGCGAACTCTGCGGGTACTCTTATTTCTCTGCGAGTAAACCGTCAGTCCAACCGAGGAATTAACCTTTCGCCATCCGCAGACCTGTCTGCCAGGCATCGGTGATTTCTCCTACCGGGCGGGTGAGCAAGCTTTCGTTTACATTGAACCGCACTATGCCTGCCTCATTGGCCCGGCCCAGCCAGATGTTATGATCGGAGTACAAGTAATTGGCCAGGGTCTTTAGGCTGATGCCCTCGGCCAAGGTGAGTTCATAGATGTTGGTACCATTGGGCACCGACTGAATATTTAGCCCGTCCATGCGGTTGAGGTCTTTGATCAGCTCGGTGGCGGAGGCTACCACACGCTCCCAGCGGCCCTCTATGCCATCCAGGTAGTGCAGGGCCACGGCTGCATTGGCCCAGTTCTGGAACACGGCCCCGCCATGGATTTTGATCTGGTGCGAAACTTGGTCGATGACCTCGGCATCCCCACACAGCATGGCCCCACCCGCGGCGTTGAGGTATTTGTACAGCGAGATGTACACGGTGTCAAAATAAGAAGCGTATTCCATCAGGGAAATGCCCGTGTAGGCCGAGGCTATGTGGATGCGGGCCCCGTCCAGGTGCAGTTTGATCCCCTGCGCCTTTGCGTAGCGGGTGACCTCCTGCAAGATTTCTACGGGAATGGCGGTGTCTTGGGCCCGGCGCACGGGGTGCTCTATGGCCATGGTGCCCAAGCCGCTGCGGAATACCTCCCCTTGGTTTAGGTACTGCAAGGTCTGTTTCACATCGCCCAGCTCAAAGTAGGGTTTCCCCTTCCCTACGGGTACCAACCGCTGGCGGTGTACGCTCTGGGCAGCGTCGGCCTCATCGCGGTAAATGTGGGAGTTTTCGGGCACCAGCACTTTGGTATTGCTGCCATTCAGCAGTTTGATGGCCAGCTCATTGGCCATAGTGCCGGAGGGCATGTAGATGGCCTTCTCCTTGCCCGTGAGCTGTACAAACTTCTGTTCCAGAGCGGTTACGGCACCGCCATTGCCGTAATAGTCCGGCTCGATGCCCCCAGATTGGCTGATTTCCTGGAGCTTATTCACGTATTCGCCGGGAGATAGCCACAAGCCATCGTAGATGAAGTTGACGGCCGCACGCCCCTCACTGGGCTGAGCGGGGGTATCACGGACTGAGCCCAGTGCCGGCATGCTACCAGCGGACAGTAGTAAGGGAACCGATAGGCCGCTCTTCTTCAGGAAGCTACGGCGGGTGTTGTTGTTGGTATGATCATTCATAGTTGCGGATACATTTGGCTCCCCCAATATAGATGATTTGGTAGCCAGACAAACTACCGCCCATAGAGCGAAGTGGGCCCCTCAGAGGGCTAATAGCCATTGCCATCCCCGCCAGAAAATCATGAGCAGGCTTCTCTGTTTGGAGCCCGGTGTATCAGAGAATCATGTGGGACATGCAAGAAATCTGGGGGCTACTTCTGTTGGGTGGTAAAAATGGGACCACAAATGATCAAAGAAGACACAGAGTCCACATAGGTTATTAATAAAATTCATTGAGGCCTTTGTACATACTCCTTTTTCTCTGTGTTAAAAGTAGGACTGGAAGTGAATCAATCTATGCTGGATGAACAAAGGTACTTCCCCATCGAAATATGGACTGATCTATTATTCCTGGATGGAACTGGAATAAAAAAATCCCCTGCCAGAATATCTCATCCTGACAGGGGATTGCTATCGGTCCTTCTTTCAGGATACCGGATTGGGTAATGCTCGCTTATGCGGCCGCTCTTCTCTTACGTGCGTCAATAAAACTTTTCACAAAGAAAACCATGGCTACTAGGGTACTTACCATCATGATCACTACCCGGACCACGGCCATGTTATCTTCTCTACCCAAAGCCCCCGTAAGGGGTTTGCCCAGACCAAACAAGATGAGAAGGGTCAACAACACCGCTACGTGAGCCGCTATTTTATTTTCGTTCTTGACGCCCCTATTCAGTATTACCAATACCGTACCCACTATGGTAGGTATCAGAGCTGTAAATGAGGGATCCTCCGAGGCTAAATATCCCCATAGTGACATGGAAATGAGCAAGAAGGCATTGATCAAACTCGCTACGTGTGCTTTCATTATTAATCCGTCCTTGGTTAGGCTTACTACTGCCTGAAATCCCATAATGTTTGGGGGCCGGAGGAATTATTCTTCACATGCTAGTTCATCCAGATGCTCTTATTGAGCAGCAAAAATCACCAAAGTGGAGAGACCGTACGCTGAACCTTTGGGAGCCAAGGGTTTCGCACCTTACTCTTGACTTAAGATCCAATCCATGATAGGGTCTTTGTCATGTACGTAATCATCAAAGCTTAGCCCAATTTCCTGATCCAGATCCAGATTCCCGGCGGGTACTCCGTACTTGTAGTTGGCGAAATGGGTTTTGCCGAATCTCCAGCGGTCATCCACCCAATCGTGTTCTTTCTGAGGGTCGTAAATGCGGATACCAGAATTAGGCAAAATATGAGTTTCGCTTTCTGCCCAAAACTTGAGCCGGTCTCCTATTTCTTCACCCACAATCACAATTCTATCCTTGGCAAAATACTTTACCCGTGCCGCCGTCACGATACCTGCCGAAAAAGTGAGATGACTGGTGATAAGATATATTTTC
>JBCBHI010000432.1:0-4924 GCA_038525885.1 Bacteroidota bacterium | reverse complement strand
GTCATGCAAACCTCCATCCAGCTCGATTACCAGTTGTTCTTCAGGACAATAGAAATCCACAATGTAATTCCCAATAGAAGGTTGCCGCCGGAATTTCTTCCCCTCTAACTGCCTACCTTTCAGAAAAATCCACAGGGTAGCTTCGGCAGAAGTAAGGTTATTCCTCAATGCTTGCCGCCTCTCCTTCAGATACTTCCGGTTATGTAAGTAGGAAGGCATATCAAATAATTAGAAGATCAGTCACATAACTATAACCACCCCGGGGTTTTGATCTCAGACTAAAACCCTACTCTTTTGGTTCCAAAGTGGGGAGTGTTTTGAGTCCCTTCCTCAAACGAGGAAGAAGGGTTTTTAATCCCCTCCTTATCTAAGGAGGGGTGCCGCAGGCGGGGTGGTTTCTCGACTACCTCAGATCAACCCAAGCTCTTCAGCGGTTTTTCCGCCGATTCCCAAGGTGGTGGCAATGGTGCGCAGGTTACCCAAGATTCCCTTCTGCTCCTCGTCCTCGGTCTTGCCGGCCAGCTTCATTAGCAAAGCCGTAAGGCTCAACTCACGCAGGTCTTTGCCGCTCACCCCAAACTGATCGATGAAGCCTTGCAGGCGCTCCTTGAAGTTGTCCCCGTTCTGGGTACCAAAGAAGGTATCCTTTACTTGGGTCATCACCTCGCTGTTGTTCACCATGCGGTCCAGCTTCTTGCCTTGAGTGATGCTGCCCATGATCTGCTCGAAGAACATGGTTTCGCCTCCTACAATATCGATGTTGGCCGACTTCATAGCCTCGGCAATCACCAGGGCCTGCGAGGCGGCAATTTCCTTCTGCACCTCTATACGGGCCAGCTCTATTTCCTTCCTGGCCTCTAGCTTCAGCTTGAACTCTTCATGCTCCTTGCCTACGCCATCTAGCTCGGTCATGGCTTTCGCCTTCTCGGCAATGCCTTTGGCTTCGGCGATGCCTTTCTGCTCCAGCACTTTGGCTTCCATCAGCCCTTGCTTCTCCATAGCATCAGCCTTCACATCAATCACCTCGGCATCGGCCTTACCCTGCTCGCGGGCTACCTTAGCACGCACCAGACCAAGCTGGTCTTCAGCACCCGCTTGTGCCTCTGCCTTCGCCTCAATGCCTTTGGCCTCCGCTAGCGAAAGATCCTCTACCGCGCTAGCTTCCGCTTCGCCCTCTTTCTCACGGGCCATCGCTTTGGCTTCCCGTACTTGCGCCTCAGCCATACCCAGAGCTGCCTTTTCCGCTGCCTCAGCTTCTGCCAGTGTTTTTATGGCATCTGCGCGCATGCCCGAGCTCTGTTGCTCAGCCTCGGATTCTATGATCCGTTGCTTGGCCGCATGCTCCGCCGCTTGTTTCTTGGCCTCCGCATCTTTGATTTCCGCTACCAGCGCTGCATCTGCATCACGTTCGGCTGCTACCAGCTTCACTTTGCGTTGGCGCTCGGCCTCGGCAAAGGCCTTAGTATCGTTGATGCGCTCTTGCTCTTCCACAACAGCCTTCTCAACTGCCACGCGGTCCCTGATCACGTCTTGGATGTTCTTCCGCTCTACTTCCAGAGCCTTTTCTTTCTCAATCGTGGCCAATTCCACCACGCGCAAGCGTTCAGTTTCTTCTAACTGCTGCGCTTGTTGCACACGCTCTTCCTCCACGGCCTCGGTACGTTCCTTATTCTTAGCTGCTACCGCTACCTGACGCAATCGGTTTTCTTCCGCAATTTGGATCTCCTCTTCCGTGGCAATTCGGGCTTTCTCGGCCTTCAGACGTTCTTCCTCGCGGATCTTATCTGATTCGGCCTCTTCGCGTGATTTCACCACCGAGATTTCTCGGCGCTGCTTCGCCTCGGCCTCTTCCTGCTGACGTTCCAGTTCCAGAATCGCTTCCTTGGCTTCTACATCTTGCTTCTTGATCACCTTCTCCCGCTCGCGGTCTATTTCATTGGCCTTCATCTTTTGCTCAGACGTGAGCTCAATAATCTTCTTGATACCTTCTGAGTCCAGGATGTTATTCTCGTCCAGGTCATTGATGCTGGTTTGCTCCAGGTAGTCAATGGCACAGTCATCCAGAATGTAGCCGTTCAGGTCAGTTCCTATTTCCTCCAAGATCCGGTCTTTGAACTGAGCCCGAGAGTTGTACAGTTCTACGAATTCGAAGTGCTTACCTACTGTCTTTAAGGCTTCGGAGAATTTCGCATCAAAGAGCAGTTCGAGTTGCTGAGGATCAGAGGCTCGTTCCGTACCGATGGAGTCGGCAACCTGCTCTACATCCTTTGCCTGATTGTTTACCCGAACGAAGAACGTGGTTTGAATATCTGCGCGCATGTTGTCTTTACAGATCAAACCATCACTGCCCTTACGGCTCAGTAGTATGGTTTTCACCGTGATGTCCATCCGCTCCATGCGGTGGAGAACAGGAAACACCAGCCCACCCGAGAAAAATACTTTGGTACCTCCTACTCCGGTGCGTACCAGGGCCTCCCCTTTTCCGGCTTTTCGGTAGATACTAGCAATCAGGATCAGAAACCCAATTACTACAATGGCAGAGACGATGATGATCGTCCAAATAATGTTTGCTCCCATGCGATTTTGTTAATTAAAAGGTTGAATTTGAGTATCTATTTACCTTGTCATCCTTGGTAGGGTTCTACCAAGTAAAGGTTTTCATTGTCCAAGTGCTCTATTACAAGCACTTGTGCTCCTTTGGGGATGATTTGCCCTTCGGTAGATCGGGCCATAATGAGTACCGGATTCCCTTCGGTATTTACCTGTACCTGCCCCTTCTTAGTGCCCTCCAGGTTGGTTTTGGTGTAGCCCACACCGCCTACGGCGTCTTGTGGGGCATCTTCATCCAAAGCTTTGAATACTTTCACGAGTGGCCAGGTTAAAAATTTGGCTAAAAACAAGCCCCCGAACAGCACTGGCAGGTATACCCCCAATCCCAGAAGGAAAGAGTGGATTCCAAGTAGCCAGGTGAGGTACACCGTTACTCCCCAAACGGGTAGGGCCAAAAAGGTTAGCCATACCATAAAGGGGATGTACTTCAGGTTGAAGAATGCCAGTAGGTTGTTGAGCCAGGTTAGGGTATTTCCCCCGCCGCCCGCGTCCACGTCGGCATCTACATCTGCATCTAGATCCAGGTCTAAATCCACATCGAAATCCAGCGTGTCCAGGTCAAAAACTCCCAGAATCACGATGATCCAGTAGAACAGGCAAAAGACCAACATGGCCGTGGGCATCCAGTTGACGCCCGTCACAGAAAAGTCAAGAAGTTCTTTCATTCGTTCAATGTGTTGCCTTAAAGTTAGTGTGGAAATAGCCTTTAACTAATTCCAAAGATGATTTTTTCATGACTCACTCGCTTAACCAAATTAGAAAATCAGCAGCGAGATGAGGTAGCTAATTAGCCATATTAATAAGACTATGAGTATCATACTTCCAAAGGTTAGGGTGATAATCAAGGGGGCAGACAGGTGCGTCATGTCACCTACCTGTGGGATCCCCCTCTGCCTTAGGTTAAGCAGGCACTTACATATTGCCTTGCGGTGGAGTATTTAAGATCCAGGCCGTGGGCTGGGTGCTCACAGAATAAACTTCCTGGGCATTGGGCACCAAATAGGTACCGCCACGGTTCCACTCTTTTACTAGCTGGACCCAGGCTAGAATGCTCTGGAGTCCAAGGGATAGGTATTGATTTCTCATGCGATTAAGTTTTGGTGTGAAAAAATAATGGATTAGCTGGTCTGGTTGATTAACTGGTTGGTTTGAGTAAGAGAGTAGCACATCGGTAGCCCTCATTATTGGCTACTACTGATACCTCTACTCCCTTGTTAGCTGGTTATTGAGTTCGTGTTACGTCTCGGAAAAGCTGGGGCACCTCGCCATATTGTGGGAGTTTTCCGTCCCAGCGCTCTATGAGCTGTTGTTGTACCAGCAGTCGGTTAAGGGCGGCCCGCTTTTGTTCAAAGGCATAGCGCTCTGCATCCGCTTGTATCCGCATGGCTTCCGCCTCACCACGCGATGCCTCAATTTTCTTCAGAGCATCCGCTTTGGCTTGTTCCAGCTCATTCACCTTTTGCTGAGCAATCTGCTGCGCCTCAATCTTGCGGTCAATCGCCGTCTTAATTTTGTCTGGCAAACGCAACTCATTGAGCATCACCACTTTTTCTACTACAAACCCTTCTTTACTCAGGTCCGCCTGAAACATGCTGTCTGCCTGATGAATGAACTCGTTCTTCTTGGTGTAGATCTCCTCCGCCGTATAAAAGTTCGCCGAACGGTTGTAGGCATCACGTAAATAGTTGCGCAGTATGGTCCTACTGATTTCATCTAAAGGCTTACGGTACTTCTGAAATATGGCCACGGCTTTGTCATCCGCAATCCGGTAATTGATGGAGACATCCATAGAAACTACCAGACCGTCATTGGTAGTAACCCTAATCTCCTCATTGTCCGGGCTCCCTTCGTTAATATCCTGGGTGAACACCGCGTTTTGCACAAATAGTGGGAATTCATAGATCTCGGTAGTGATCGGATTAAACCAAACGGCTCCCGTTACCTCGGTTACGTCATCCACCCCTTTGTCAGATCCGTACAGATTCACCCGGATTCCTGCGTGGCCCGCATCTATACGCTCATAGGCAGACCGAACAACAATCAATAATATCAAGGCTAAGCCCCCTATGAGGCCCAATCGTAATGGTAATTTCTTCATGATGCGACAAGTGTTTTGTTGTGTTTGAATGGTTCGTGATTAGCTGCGTTGTTACTGGGTTTATGAGAATAGAGCCGCCCGTACCTCTCCCAGCAGTCCATCCTCATTTCGTTTAAGGACCGGGCCGAACCACCGGGCAATACTATTCTGGCAAGGTGCTTTCGCACCCAAAAGAGCTACCCCAAGGGTAGAATCAAGAAGCTTCTAGACTGTGTA
>JBCBHI010000431.1:0-4924 GCA_038525885.1 Bacteroidota bacterium | reverse complement strand
CTACGATGCTCTCATGCAACACCATGCGGACTGGGGCCCCTACCATGCCATCATGGGGTATTCACTGGGTGGTTTGGCCTCAGGGCTAATGACGGCCCATTTGCCCCGGGAGCTACAACCGCAACAGCTTTTCCTGTTTGCTGCCCCTCCTTTCCCCTACTACTTCTTCGAGGATATCATTAGTGAGCTTAAGCTAGGCAAACGTGTCTTAAAGCGTTTCGCAGGATTTGTAGAGGAGCGCTATGACCGCGAGATCAATTGGTGGGACCTGAGAGCTTACGCAGATGATTTGCATCATTTGGATGTGCATCTGCTGTATGACGAGCAGGACGAAACGGTACCTATGGCTCGTGGGCAGCAGCTGTGGCAACACCTTCCGGCTGCATCCTTCTTACACGGGAAGGGCCTGGGCCACTACAAAATCATCTCCCACGAAGGTATTCTGGACTATGTGCGGAAGCACATGCAGGTTCCGGAGCTAGTCCGCTAGCAACTCGAAAAGTGAGCAGCAAGGTTACTCTTCTGCTTCAACAAGAATAGAACTTACCCTACCCTCATTAGGGCAAGTTGGAGCTTCCCCGATGGTGGAAGCTCTTTTTCGTAAGGCGGCTCCTTGATCACGTAACGTGACTCTCTTCCTCTTGCTATTCTAGAGGCAGAAACCCCGTATATCGACACTTTAAAATTATCAAGAAGGGGTAACTCGGTTTTGCCTGAAATTAGGCACCTTTACGCGCTATGAAAAACCGCAATGCAGCCATTGGCTTTATTCTGGTCACCGTTCTGATTGACGTGATCGGGGTGGGATTGATCATCCCAATTATGCCCCAACTGATTTCGCAAATCGCCAGCGTAGAAAACAGTCAAGCCACGCTCTACGGCGGACTACTGGCGGCTACCTATTCTGTATTCCAGTTCTTCTTTGCACCCATTTTGGGCCGCATTAGTGATCAATACGGCCGCCGTCCGGTACTCCTTATTTCTTTGTTTGGACTGGGCATCGATTACTTGTTTTTGGCCTTTGCTCCCAACTTGTTTTGGTTCTTCATCGGCCGGATAGTAGCGGGTATTTGTGGTGCCTCCTTTTCTACCGCCAACGCATACATTGCAGACATATCCGCCCCAGAAGAAAGGGCGAAGAACTTTGGCTTCATTGGTGCCGCCTTCGGGTTAGGGTTTATCGTAGGCCCTTTGATCGGTGGTTTCTTAGGTGAGTTGGGTACCCGTGTACCCTTTATGGCAGCGGCAGGACTTACTTTATTGAATTGGCTCTACGGGTACTTCATCATCCCAGAGTCTTTACCTAAGGATAGTCGCCGTGCCTTTTCTTGGAAAGGCGCCAATCCCTTCAGCACCGTGGTGTCCTTGAATAAGTATGGTTACATCCTTCCGCTCATATTGGCCTTCTTTATTGTAGTAGTAGCAGGTTTCTCTATCCAAGGCGTATGGTCCTTTTTTGTCACCGAGCGTTTCGACTGGGGGCCAAGAGAAAATGGCCTTTCTCTATCCTTTGTAGGCGTGATGGTAGCGGTGATTCAGGCGGGCATTACTGGAGTGCTGGTAAAACGAATGGGGCCCGTGAAGGCTTTGTATCTCGGCCTTATGTTCAATATGATTGGCCTCACCCTGTTTGCGGTAGCTACTGAAGGCTGGATGGTATACGCCATTATGGTGCCCTATGCCTTTGGAGGTATTGCTGGTCCTGCCTTACAGGGCATTATGAGCAATCAGATTCCCGGAGACAAACAAGGAGAGCTACAGGGAGGCCTAACCAGCGCCCAAAATCTCGCGGCTATTATTGGGCTACCCATGATGGCAGGCATCTTCGCGTTCTTCACGGGTGACTCGGCTCCTTTCTATTTTCCGGGTGCACACTTAGCCTTGGGAGCCGTACTGGTGGCCATTAGCATTGCGCTTACCATGCGGGCTCTACGGGGTTATACACCTCCTACCGCCGAAGGTCAACGCTCTGAAGAGCCTGAGGCAGCATCTTGATTCAATTGGCCCATGATAGCATGGGCCTCTTCTACCCTACCCTGATCCAGCAAAAAGTCACCGTAAGCCGCTAGCCGTTCCCGGTCTTGCGGAAATTTCTTCAATCCTACCTGATGAATTCGCTCCGCAGCCTCGGTCTGTCCTTGCTCCTGATAGGCCAAGGCTAAGTGCTTGCGCGTCATAGCCCGGTCTTCCAGGGATAGGGATTGCATAAAATAGTTTACCGAGGCCTCGTACCTCCCGAGTGCTAAGCCCACGATGCCTGCGAAAGTAAGGCAGGTAGCCCGCTCTTTCCCCGTTTGCGTATGGGGCAAAGCACCAAGCATATCTCCTAGCGCCTCCTCCTTCCGGTCCCTCTGGAAGCGGCTCCACCCCCGGTTCCAGAACAGTCTCCAATCTGCTTGCTCCTTCAGTAAGGAATCCGGTAGCGATTGCTCTACTTCCCCCCAGGCATGGTTCTTCATAAGTTGGCTCGTAACCTGATACAAATCATGGTACATTGGATAGCTTTTTTTGTATTTTTATTCAAGTACGTATTCCCCGCTACTTTTTCAACTATAGTTATGAGCAATAAAGATCGCAACACCGCAAAAAATGGCTGGTCTCGAGGTTAAAAACCTCCGGCAGCCGCAAACGATACGTGGATAGTGCTGAATATTCGGATACCCGGCATAGCAAAATGACCGAGGATATGGATAATTGGCCTCAAAAAGAGTCGATGGCTCGCGGTCGGCAGTTATTCAATGGCAAGGTGCACGACGGGCTATTAGTCCGTTTTCTTCGTACCCGCGTGGGTGAGGATTGGGATCAGGTATACCATGAGATAGTAGCTCGCATTCCCTCGGAGATATTGCATCAAGAGCAGTGGGTAGTGTGGTTTGTGGCCACAAAAGTAGAACGAAGGCCTGAGGGCCTTTGGGATACCCTAACCCACCGATACCTACAAATGGGGCCAAATCGGGACGAATATTTTCACAAGTTTCGCCGAGTGGAATTCTATGTAGATCCCGAAACGAACCTCCTGATGCGAATAAAGGACCTACCCTCAGGGCGCGCTACCAAGGATATGAATACGGAAGAGTTAAGAGCGTACCGAGAGGAGGAAAAACGGCAACGGCAAGAGTACAAACGTGAAAAAACCAAGGAGGAGGAGCGGACCCAAACCTGGGTAAAGGAAGCCTTGCAACAGCACAACAAAAGGGAGTGACATGCCTACGCCCTTAGAAACCCTGGAATCTCTTGCCCACCAGCAGCCGGACCTACTCAAACTAGGCAAAACCTTTGGGAACCCCTGTTTGAAATTGGTGAGCACTGGGAAGGTACCCGCCATGGCCCGTGAGGCAAGTCTGGTCATCAAACTACCCAAGGACACGGTAAACCAGCTTCTGCAAGAAGAAGAGCTAAAGCTGTACGTTCCCATGACCGGAAAACCGATGAAAGAATGGGTGGAGGTGCCGCTTGCACAGGCCCACCGCTGGGAAGACCTGATCTGGGAGGCGGTAGAGTACGTTCAAAAGTCCTGATTGGGGATTCGGTATAGTTGCCACGCATCCAGGTCAAGGCACAGCAAATGACCCAGCTGGGTATGGTCATGTACTTTATGCATTCGAGCAAATACACAACCATTGTCCAAGGGAATAACCGGGCCTTTCTTCTCAAGGGCCGCTTCAATCTCACCAATGGAAGTGGGTACATGCCCATGAATAATCATACGGTCCCCTACCTTATCGCCCGCATATACCATCTGCCTCAGCTCCAAAAGAGCCGACCTGTCAGCAAAGGGGTCTTCATCCTGGAACTTAAGGCCTGCATGCACCAGAATGGCCTCTGGCAACTCGAAATAGTAGGCTAGCCCCTCCATAAATTCCCAATATCGCTGGATAGGATGACCCTGGGCATCAAGCAAATTGCCAGCCTTGTTGATGCGGGTCACAAAGCGCTGGAAAAGACCGGGCTCATCCGCCCAGTCTTGGAAAGCTCTCATGAAATTTTCCTCGTGGTTGCCGCGCAACAGTTTCAGTCGAAATCCTTCTTCCTTCAACCGCATGAGGAGTTCTAAAACTCCGGCGCTATCTGGTCCCCGGTCAATATAATCCCCAAGAAAATACAAGGTATCTTCTGTATTGGGGGCTACTTCATCCAGGAGTGCTTCCAAGGATTGGGGGCACCCATGAATGTCCGGGATCACCAGCCGCCGACTCATGAACGAAGATCAAGCAGGATTTTGCCACTGCGGCCAGGCCGGTCTGCATGGGCAACTGCCTCGGCTATTTGATCTACCGGGTATACCGCCTCAATGTCTGTCTTAAGTGACTGGGTGGCCAATCCAGCGAGAATTTCCTGTACCACTGCCTGCATACGCTCAGGACCTAAAGCCGGAAACCAAGTAGTGAGCCAGAATCCTTTTACGGTGATATTCTTAAAAATCAGCAGGCCATTGTTAATGGGCGTGTCTTGTAAACTCAGAAGGCCATAGGCCAGGCATATCCCTCCAGTTGAAAGTACGGAAAGGGCTTGAGCTCCTACCTCTCCGCCTACGGCTTCAAAGACCGCTTGTACTCCCTTGCGGTCTCCCGTTAGTTTATACACCGTCTTGGTCCATTCTGCATCCTCCTTGGTGTTGACCACCGCCTCTGCTCCTAAGGCCAATAAGGCCTCCACTTGGTCAGGCCGCCGCACAGTCACAATGGTCTTTATCCCCTTCTGCTTAGCCAATTGCAGAGCAAATTTTCCGAAGGCGGAACCGCCAGCAGTTAGCAGAAGCCAGTCGCCGCTCTGCAATCCACTTTCCTCCAACATGCCATAGGCAGTAAAAGGGTTAACAAAGGCCTGACAAGCCACCTCATCCGAAAGGCCCTCAGGCGCCGGGATCACTTGTTGGGCGGGAATCACCACCTGCTCCTGCCAGGTGCCAGTAAGGGAGGTAAAA
>JBCBHI010000430.1:0-4933 GCA_038525885.1 Bacteroidota bacterium | reverse complement strand
AGGCGGAGCTGCCACCCCTAGCACCCGAGAGGTAGCCGGCTGGTCAATCACGAAAATGCAGGAGAGTTCCTCTGACTCTTGAGAGTTCGAGAATTAGCCTAGAAAAGAATCTACCCCAGCCATAACTATGCTAAGAGATTTGCTAGTTCATTAGGGTTTCTTCTAGAATCCCAAATGAGTAGAATAACTATTTGGGTTTGACTAACCGTATAAAAGATTTGTAACCACCCTTTTACTAATACTCGAATGTTGGGTCGGTATTCTCTTCCGAGATAAGGATGATTCTTTAAGAGTAGAATTGATTGGTTGACTTTTATCTCAAGAGAGGACCTAAACGTCTTGGACCCTGTACGTTCATCCCAAGTGCACAGATAGGCGTCCCATTTCCTAACGGCTAATGGAGTCCAAACAATAGATTGGATGGTCATTTTTTGAGATGGCCCATCACCTGCTCGTGTGGGATCAATTTCCCTTCCTCATACTCTTGATAGGAAGCCTTCAAAAACTCCGAGATGACGGGATGCTCTATGGGTGGAGAATCATCTTCAGATGATTCCTGAAGGAATTTCAAGATGTGGTTTAGCCTTTCCATATCCTCGATGGATTGGATGGTGGAAATGATCTTTTCCTTGATTATCGCCTCCGTCATGATATTCCTATTTGGTCCATTAATATACTAAGAACGAAGAAAGCTCGCCAAAAGATCAGTCCACCGGATAGGGAATAAATACGAACCGGGTGAAGGCTCCGTCAATCACGAAAATGCAGGCGAACTCCTCCGGGTTTTTGTAGGCTTGTGCAAAGTCCGGGGCACGATCCTTGCCTATTAGTCCACGTTGCATAAATTCATCCAGATAGCTAGCCCGGAAATCCCAGCTGAGGGCAAGCTCCTCCTTGGCAACGAGTGTGGCCCCTATGGGTACCTCCTGCTTAGCCATCACAAAGATGGGAAACTCAAATTCGCGTTTGCGAATCTCGTAGCTGGCCTCTTTCAGCGTTTCGGATACCACCGCAAAATCTTTAGAGATGGTGCCGAGGTATTTCCCGTCTAGTTCTGGGTCGTTGACTATATCCATGCGGAGTAAAATAGGTGACAGGCTATTTTTGGCAGGAAGTGATATCTTTAGAAGCAAACTTAGAGCTGCGGAAATATTCCCTTCCTGAGGGCTGCAAAATTAAACCCAATACCCCGGGATGGAAAGTAGTAAGGTGCGAGTGTTTGAAACTATTCACAAAAATCGGCTAAAATGAGGACTTGGGTTCTTTCAGGAGTCATGCTAACAGGCTTGTGTGTGGGCATGGCTTTCAATGCTCAGGCTACCCACATAGTAGGAGGGGAGATTGAGTTACAATACATAGAGGATGACCGGTATTTGCTACGGCTGATCCAGTATTTCGATAATTTCTATGGGAGTCCGGCCGCGGAAGATGATTTTATCCTGATCACCCTGTTTGCCAAGTCGGACGGCAGTGAAATGCTCAGCTACACGCTCCCCAAAACGGAGGTGACCTTTGTGCCCTACACCAAACCCGAATGTGCCATAGGGCAGTTGAGTACGAAGCGGATTGTGTACGAGGCAGAAGTTATTCTGTCCGCAGATGCTTTCAATGAAGAGGAAGGGTACTATGCTATCTGGGAACGCTGCTGCCGCAATGCCAATATCAACAACATTGAGGTGCCGGATTCCACCGGACAAACCTTCTTTTTGGAATTCCCTGCAGTAGTGCGCGAAGGTGCGCCCTTTATTAACACCACCCCCCAGGTGTTCCCCCCTCTGTCGGACTACGCTTGTATCAACCGCCCCTTCTTTTTCGACTTTGCGGGTACGGACGTAGACGGCGACTCGTTGGTGTACAGTTTGGCGAATCCGCTCAGCACCAGCTCCTTTGCGCCATTGCCAGGCAATACGCCACCCCCACACCCGGAGGTGAACTTCATAGAGGATCTGGATGGGCAAAACCCCATACCCTCCGTGCCGGGGCAAGAGCTGGCGATCACTCCCAAAGGGTTTTTGACCGTTACGCCCAATCAGGCAGGCCTGTTCGTGTTTTCCGTGAAAGTGGAGGAGTTCCGCGAAGGGGAGCGGATAGGGGAGGTCCGCCGTGATTTTCAGATGCTGGTGTTGGCAGACTGCGCCCCTGCGCAGCCACCCGTCATTTCGGCCTATCTGGAAGATGATGAGCCCTACATAGACGGGGATACCATTGTGATGTTGCGGGAGGGTACCCGGTGTTTCAGTGTGTACATCAAGGACCCGGAGCCCAATACAGTGGCTAGCCTGGATATTGAACCTGTAAACTTCGAAACCGAGCAGGACTTGCGGTTTATGGCCTCGGTGACGCAAGGGGGACTTGCCACTCCCGGCGATTCGCTGGGTATTGAGATATGCCTCCCTAAGTGTGTTTTTACTGAGGATGGAGTTCATGTGTTGGATTTCATCGCCAAAGACGATGCCTGTGCCGTCCCCTTGTCGGATACCATCCGCATGGTCTTTTTGGTGGAGCCTTTCCCAAACAATCCCCCAGACATACTTACCACGGCAGCCAACGATACCATCTCGCAGTTTTTTGGCGGCCGGATTGACTTTGATGTGCTAGGGAGCGATCCCGATGGCGACACCGTGGATGTGTCCCTGCTACCGCCGGCGCGGGATGCCGATTCCTTAGGCTGGGTGTACACCCCTGTGAAGGACGAAGCCCAGGTGACCCTGCCCTGTAGTTGGGAGCTGCCTTGCCCACTGCTTACTGAGGTGGGGCAGGAGTATTTCCCGCTACAGTTTTTGGTGCGCGACGTGAACAAGTGCCTGGAGGTGAAAACGGACACGGTAGAGCAAATAGTGCGTGTCGTACCCCCGCCGGATGCTCCCCCCACCATCACTACTTCGGTAGGGGCAGATACCCTGAGGGCCGTGTTTGGGTCCGCCGTCCGGTTTGATGTCTTGGGTGAGGACCTGGACGGAGATTCTGTGCAAGTATCTCTGGTGCCATCAGCCTTTGATGCGGATGCCTTGGGCATGCAATACAGCCCGGCGACCGACCTGCTGCAGGTGACCACTCCGTTCTTTTGGGACCTCGATTGTGATGTACAGCGATTGGCCGATCAGAACTTGTATCCGCTCACCTTTGCGGTGGAGCAAATCAATGTGTGTAAGGAAACGCTCGTAGATACCGTGACCCAGTGGGTTATGATTGATTCTATTCCCAACGATGCCCCGGTGGTTGGGGCTGAGTTTGTCAATACTGCGGTTACCGAGGAGGACTCCCACTACGTGATCTCTTTTGGTGAGCCCCTACGGCTGCAAGTGCGGGGTTCCGATCAGAATAATGACTTGGTTAGGCTTCGGTTTCTGGATGAGGACGATGCAGACCTGCTGGGTTATCTGTTTAACTGGACGGGTACTCAGGAGGCACTGGGTAGTGTGGAGGGAGAACTCACCTGGACCCCACTCTGTAGTTTCATCAATGTAAACCAGACGGAACTGGGCCCGCTCACCTTACGCTTTGAAGTAGAAGAGGATGTTTGCCTGTTTCCCAAGCGGGATACCGTTACCATCACCCTGGTAGCCCGAGACAACGAGCTGCCCGGCCCAGACTTTCAGCCAGTGACCATCTTCACCCCCAACGGTGACGATATCAACGAGACCTTCAGCATCCCAGACTTGCCTCTGGACAACTGCTTTGGCCAGTTCAACAACGTTTCGGTCTTCAACCGCTGGGGCAAAAAGGTATTCGAAAGCAACCAGCGCAGCTTCGAATGGGACGGCGCCGGAGAGCCTGACGGGGTGTACTACTGGACCATACAGTACAGCTACGACATCCTATTCAAAGGCTGGGTAACCCTGTACCGATAGTCTGATTTGGACCATGAGGTGTCCAATCAACTCACCCATAGGACAGAGAGGTCTCTAGCACCCCCATCGCCTTAAGATTCGAAAGCGATCTTACCGAATTTGGCTTGGTACTGCTGCTTGAATTCGGTGCCATTCAGCATGCCAATGGCGCGAGCCCCTTCCGAAGCATTCTTGATCTTCCCTTTTTGCATCAGCTCATGTACATAGTCCAGCCGTAGGGTTTTGATGTACGCCTTGGGCGTAGTTTGGGTGAGTTGCTTAATGAGCCGGAATACCTTGCTGCGGCTTACGCTGATTTCAAGGGCCAGATCATCCACCGTAAGGTTGGGATCGTCTATCCGCTCCATTATGAGCTGATTGATCTTTTGCAGGATGGATTGCTCTACGTTGCTCAACAGGTCTTTTTTGTCGGCGATTACCTGCCAGGCGTTGGCCTTGCTTACCTCCACATTGCGAATGCGATTGTTTACGCGCTGTTTCAGGTCTTTGGCTTCGAATGGTTTCACGATGAAGTCGTTGACCCCTGCCTCCAGTACCTTCTTGTGGTCTACCGTAGTGGATCGGGCCGACACCACCATGACGGGGATGTTTTTGAAGCGGTCCTGCCGCCCCAACTCGTCTAGCAGCCCAAATCCATCGAGCCAGGGCATCATCAGGTCGGTGAGAATCAGGTCTACCGATCGTTCGGCCAGCAGATCTAGCGCCTGCTGACCATTGCCAGCCATCAGGAGGTTATACTCAGTTCCCAAAATACTGCCCAGGTAGCTACGAATCTCCTCATGATCATCTACCACCAAAATGGTTTTGTCTTTGGTGAGGGGTAGCGCAGGATTTATCGCCAGCGAGAGCCCTTCCAGAGGCTCCTTGGCTGTGTCCGGTGTAGCCTCGGTTTCGTCTTGGGTCTCCTTATCCAGGTTCAATGGCAGCACCATGCTGAAGGTGGTGCCTACTCCCACTTCGCTTTCCACCGTGATGGTGCCCCCATGCAGCAGCACCAGCTCTTTCACCAGCGCCAGACCAATGCCAAAGCCTTCGCGTGCCTGGTAAGGCTGCTTGGGTGCCTGATAGAACCGATCGAAGAT
>JBCBHI010000429.1:0-4935 GCA_038525885.1 Bacteroidota bacterium | reverse complement strand
ACCCTTTTCGTCCCCTTGCAGTAACACGGAGAAAAGCACATGGGAGTTCTTTTACAGACCAGCGATCACACAGTGTGATGCAATTGCACAACGTAGCCAACCAAAGTGGGCAAGTGCAAAGGGCTACACAACTGCAAGCCCTTGCCAACCGGAAGGTACTTGGTAATTCGGGCGTGGTCCAGCGGAAGGATAGCCTTGTCAATAATACAGGCCTTCCCCACAACCTCAAATCGGGCATCGAGAGCCTTTCCGGCCACTCGATGGACGACGTGAAAGTGCACTACAACTCTGACAAGCCTGCTCAACTCAATGCCCATGCCTATGCCCAGGGTACGGACATTCATTTGGCCTCCGGCCAGGAAAGGCACTTACCCCACGAGGCTTGGCACGTAGTGCAGCAGAAGCAAGGCAGAGTACAACCCACTATGCAAATGAAAGGGGCAGCCATCAATGATAATGCAGGGCTGGAACGCGAAGCGGACGTGATGGGGCTAAGGGCGGGTAGGTACAGCTTCCCCAACAACCCATTAACCCTAAAAAGGAATTATCCGCAAACATCAAGTGAACCTATCCAACGGCAGGTGAATAGCTTTGCCTCTACCACGGCAACCGTAGATGTACCTGGCGAACAGGTCACAAATCAGGCAAAAGCGGCCACCGAAATAAATGCCACGGGTCCTCAAATTGACGCTGCGGTCAAAACTAAATTCACATACATATCTGGAAGTGCACCACAGGTGCAACAAATTAAGGCTAGCATAAAAAAGGGTAGGCCCAATGGAGCCGGGGCAGGCACCTCCAAAACAGCTGAGGTAGGAGCTTTTGGTAGGGATGAAATGATACTGAGAAGGAACTATGCTGATTTAGGTTTTGAAGGGGGACATTTGGTACCCCGGGCGGTTTGGGACGCTAACGATACCGATGTAGCTAAAATGAATGGATATGAAAACCTTGTTCCTATGAGTAGGGGCATGAATATTTATGCCTACATGAAAGGAGTGGAAGAGAAAATGATGATCAATGCGTACCGAAAGTGGACGATAACCCCTAACCAATTCTCTTATCAAATACCTGAAAAACAGGTGGCGCAAGTCTTAGGATTACCACTAAAGCCTGGAAAGGATGGAGACAACCTGCTCACTTTTAAATCTTGGATTCCAAAATCAGTAAGTGCAAACAGAGCGGGGTTTGCCTCTAGCGCGGACGAATCAGGCATCTACCAAGAGGTAACTCAAGCGGACAATAAATTGGAATTAATTGCACTACTCACCAAGCATAACCTTGTACAATACCTAACGGAAGATCTCAAAAATGATATAGCAACCAAATTACCCTAGCAAAAAACAAGTACAGGTTTTCCAGGAGGTTGGCTTTCACCTTATAATTCAGCTAGATATTCAGGTTCAAAAAAAACGGCCCCGATGTGGGGCCGCCTTTTCCTCTATAGCAGAACTCGTTTCTATCAATCTAAGTCAAAGCGGTCGTTGTTCATCACTTTCACCCAAGCACCGATGAAGTCCTTCACGAACTTCTCTTTGGCATCGTTAGAAGCATAGGCTTCGGCCAAGGCGCGGAGTTGAGAGTTGGAACCGAAGATCAAATCTGCCCGACTAGCCGTCCACTTGTCGGCCCCGCTGCTACGATCTACGCCCTTGAAGTTGTGATCGTCGATCTTCACCCACTTGGTACCCATATCCAATAAATTTACGAAGAAATCATTGGTCAGGGTTTCGGGAGCATCCGTAAATACCCCTTGTTGGCTACCACCCGTGTTAGCACCCAACACCCGCAGGCCTCCTACCAATACGGTCATTTCAGGAGCCGTGAGCGTAAGCAATTGGGCACGGTCTAGCAGCAACTCCTCCGCAAAGCGGTCAGGGTTCTCCTGCAAGAAGTTACGGAAACCGTCAGAGGTAGGCTCCAGGTAGGCTACGGAGTGCTCTTCCGTCATCTCAGTGGTGGCGTCCGTACGGCCGGCGATGAAAGGTACAGTCACCTCATGCCCGACTTTCTTGGCAGCCTCTTCGATGGCAGCAGAACCACCCAATACGATCAAGTCAGCCAGCGATACGTTTTTGCCACCAGCGTTGAACTCACTCTGGATGCCCTCTAGGGTTTTCAATACTTCGGCTAGACCAGCAGGGTTGTTTACGGCCCAGTCCTTCTGAGGAGCTAACCGAATGCGGGCACCGTTGGCTCCGCCGCGCTTGTCAGACCCACGGTAAGATGCCGCAGAAGACCAGGCAGTGTTCACCAATTGGCCAATGGACAAACCAGAAGCCAACAGACGCTTCTTCAGCTCAGCTACATCGCCATCACTGATCGTCTCACCCTCTTGGGCAGGCACAGGATCTTGCCAGATTAGCTCTTCGCTAGGCACCTCAGCACCCAGGTAGCGAGCGATAGGGCCCATATCCCGGTGAGTCAGTTTGAACCAAGCTCGAGCAAAGGCATCGGCAAACTGGTCAGGGTTCTCGTGGAAACGACGAGAGATTTTTTCGTAAGCCGGGTCCATGCGCATCGCCATATCGGCAGTGGTCATCATGGGTGCGTGCTTGATGTCTGATTTGTGGGCATCAGGCACGGTGCCGTCACCGGTAGTACCTACTGGCTTCCACTGCTGGGCACCCGCAGGGCTCTTAGTGAGCTCCCACTCGTAGCCAAACAGCGTATCGAAATAGCTATTGTCCCAAGTGATGGGGGTGGGCGTCCAGGCCCCCTCAATACCCGAAGTGATGGTATCGTAACCGTGGCCGTCGTTCTTAGAGTTCAACCAGCCGAAGCCTTGATTCTCGATAGGAGCACCCTCTGGCTCAGGGCCCACATATTTTCCAGGATCGTCAGCACCGTGTGCTTTACCGAACGTGTGGCCACCGGCTACCAAGGCTACGGTTTCCTCGTCGTTCATGGCCATACGCGCGAAGGTGTCACGGATGTCAAAACCTGACTTCATTGGGTCAGGGTTTCCGTTAGGGCCTTCTGGGTTCACGTAGATCAAGCCCATTTGTACGGCGCCCAGCGGGTCCTGCAATTGTCGGTCGCCATGGTAGCGCTTATCGCCCAACCATTCGGTCTCAGGACCCCAGTAGATGTCACCTTCGGGCTCCCATACGTCTTCGCGGCCTCCGGCAAAGCCAAAGGTTTTGAAACCCATAGACTCCAAGGCCACGTTTCCGGTGAGAATCATCAGGTCAGCCCAGGAGATCTTCTTACCGTACTTCTGCTTTACGGGCCACAATAGCCGACGAGCTTTGTCCAAATTTCCGTTGTCTGGCCAGCTATTCAAAGGGCCAAACCGCAAGGTACCCGAACCAGCACCACCCCGGCCGTCCTGTACCCGGTAGGTACCGGCACTATGCCAGGCCATACGGATGAAGAAAGGACCGTAGTGTCCGTAGTCAGCAGGCCACCACTCTTGCGAGTCGGTCATTACCTTGTGCAGGTCTTGCTTTACCGCTTCCAGATCCAATGATTTGAACTCCTCTGCATAGTCGAAATCCTCATCCATGGGGTCGGTGAGGGGAGAGTTCTGATGCAAGATTTTAAGGTTGAGGGCGTTAGGCCACCAATCTGCGTTCGAGAACGCTCCAGCCGCGGTGTGTCGTGACTCCGCAGGCATCACCGGGCATTTTCCGGCGCCGGTACCAGTACCAAAGGGTACGTGTGCAGTTTTGTTTTCGTCCATATGCGAGTAGTTATAAAGGATTTACAAGGTTATGCAGGTAAATATGAAATAATCATATTCTATTCCATGAAAAATCTCATCTACTTTCTCTATAACTCATTGAGGAAGATTATAGAGTTTTCATTTCACAGTTAGCTTACATGATCAGTCCATCAAGTGATGGGTAGAAATCACTCCTCACAGTTATAAAACTGAAAAAAACAGGCAGAATGTTGGGTGACCTTGGGTTATTTTTTTGTTTAATGTTTGTCAATTGACCTTTAGACAACAAAACCCTCTCTGTACAAGGCAATTAGTTATCTTTTATCGGCGGAACCCTATGTTAGTCTTGGACCCATTTTAACCTTGCCGTTGTCGGTATTTGAGGGCGTAAACCCGGCCCTGGAACGCCAGCCGCCGGCTATTACTTGTTGGTGACGCACTTGCAGTGCTTAAACACCAACAAGGGCGCGCTCCTTATCTTATCAAGGCAATTAGTTATCTTTTATCAGCGGAACTCTATGTTAGCCTTGGACCCATTTTCTCTACAAGACCTTCTGATTTTTCTACTTACCGCAGGTAGCGCCTTGGTGGGAGTCAACTTTGGGGGAACCATGTTGCTGGTGGTACCGCTGCTGTTAGGTGCCGGATATCCGCCCCTTACCGTTTTGTCGTCTACCCGGCCTGCCGTGGTAGCACAAAGCCTGATTGGGATTCGGATGTTTCGTGCCCAAGGAGACCTGAAAGGCTGGCAGAAGGTAAGCCTGATGGGTGCTGCCGCAGCCGGGGCTATGGTAGGGGTTTGGGGGCTAGCCCGGCTGAGTGCAAAGCAGGGGCAGGTATTGATGCTATGCCTCACGGGGTTGTTCATTTTGGGGATGGCCCTACGGTTCCTGTTTCGGAATCGAATGAGCCCTCCTGAAAGCGAGGGAAGCCCTCAAGCACTGGTGAGGTATGTGGGGAGCGGATTTTTCGCGTCCATCTTTGCCGGGCTAGTCGGGGCAGGGGCGGGCCTGGTGGTTTCCCTATTGGCTCTTTGGGTCCTGCGCAAGAGCATCCATGCCACCCGCTACTTGGAGAAGTTCGTGAGCGTGGGGCACGCCGCGTGGGTAGGTATTTGGCTGGGGGTGCAAGGCTGGATCGATCCCAAGGTGGCCTTGGTGGTGTTGCTAGGCAATGGACTGGGGGCTTATTTGGGGGCGCGTATCTCCCTCCGCTGGAATGCCCTTTGGCTCTATGCTGTCATGCTATTGATATGCCTGGCGGTGCTG
>JBCBHI010000428.1:0-4935 GCA_038525885.1 Bacteroidota bacterium | reverse complement strand
CCCGCATCCAATCCGTACAAGTCGCGCACCTTTTCTTCCGCTATGGAAAAGGGGAGCGTATAGTCCGTATTGGATGCGGGGGTGATTCAGGCGGGTAGCTACCAGAAGTTGGGCGAGCGCTCCTTGGTCAACTTTGACAAGTGGCCAGACCTGGTGATACAGTGGTTGTACCACCGCCATGGTGTTTTCAGCATGAAGGAGCCTACCTTTAAGCGGTTCAAAGCGAAAGCGGCTACCTTCTACCGAAACAAGCGTACTGCGCCTTTACTAGACCAGGAGGCTTACTTGTTCCAAATTGACCAGGATGTGGCGGTAAAGGAGGTAAACTCGGACGACATCAAGGAGGCCATGCTGGCGCCCAAACCCAAGGAAGCTCCGAAGGAAGAGGTGAAGGCTCCGGCGCCCCGCAAAAGCGGAGGGGGAGGCAGCCGTGAGGTAGACCTGCACATTGAGTCCCTGACGGACGACTATGATTTCATGGACAACACGGAGATGCTGACGCTGCAACTGAAGCGGTTCCATGAGGAGCTAGACCGGGCGATTGCTCAGGGAGCAGATCACATTACGTTCATCCACGGGGTGGGGAATGGGGTACTGCGCGCCGCCTTGCAAAAGGAGCTAAGCAAGGCGAGTCACATCCAGTATTTTGAGGATGCCATGAAGGAAAAGTTTGGCTTTGGGGCTACCCGGGTGCAGGTAAAGTAAAGCTCCTATTGCGTGGGGAGGCCACTAGCCACTGCAGATGCCAAATTGGCCCTCTATTTTGACTTTGGTAAATTTCCAACGCATCATTAGTCAACGCTGCATGCTGGCCCAGCCATTCCCCTACAGTACTTCCTGGAAAGTCCAGTTCGTCATTGCCCTGGCGGCAGGCACCTTGGTGGCCTTTGTGTTAGTCTTCTTACAACCCTTCGATACTTATGCCACCGCATTGCCCTACAAAACATGGAAACTCATAGGCTATGGCGGTTTGATCCCCATAGCGTATCTACCCCTTTGCGGCCTAGGGTATGCGACCCAGCTCCGCCAGCGTAGCTCCTGGCAGGTTTATCAGGAGGCGCTTTTCCAAGTGAGTTTTGTAGTATCGGTATTAGTTTTGGCTTTTCTGTACCACCACTTCATGTTTAGTGGCAGTCAATATTCTATTGCCGGGTGGTGGGGATTTAGTCGTACTTTTTCGCTGCCCTTTTTACCCCTTTTGGTTCCCTTACTGGTGTACCTGCGATACCGGACCGGTAGCCTGGGGCTCACAGAAAAACCTGTACCAGTCCCGACCGTCATACTTCATAATCAAACGCAGACTGACCGTGTAGCCTTCGAGGCACATCGCGGCCTCTTGGCCGAAGCCCGGCAAAACTATGTGATCATTGTGTTTTTGGACGAGGCCAATCAGGTACAAAAGCATCAGCTACGTCTCACCCTTACCCAGGTAGCCCAGCAGTGGCCACAG
Organism: Bacteroidota bacterium; assembly: GCA_038525885.1. Classification (GTDB taxonomy): domain Bacteria; phylum Bacteroidota; class Bacteroidia; order Cytophagales; family Cyclobacteriaceae; genus DMST01. The sequence goes on along the minus strand of JBCBHI010000428.1, from coordinate 3,485 downwards.
GCACAACGTATACATCGTTCGTTTCTGGTCAATCTGGCTTATGCGGAATCGATACAGGGCAACCAGCGGAAATCCTACCTCCGGCTTGCTCACTATCCGGATCCGTTGCCAGTGAGCCAGCAGCACTACAGTGCTATAAAGGAGCACTTACACAATAGTCCCTAAACAGGCAATTTCGTCCCAGGGCCCTTCATTCTAATCCCAGATACTTCATGGCCATCCCTGGGGCTTGGGGCTGCCTTGTGTCAGGCTTTTCTTAGCCCAAAACCAAGGGCTATATGCAACACTACCGTACCCAGAGCTGGGCAGTTTCTCTTCTCCTACTAGCAGGTTGTGCCTCTTATAGGGGAGGAATACCTCAGGCCGAATTTCTCCATTACCTAACCGATAACACCCAAACGGTGGACCTAGGGCAACCTTTCGACTTTTCTATGGTAGCGGAGAAGCTTCCCAATCCGGGGCTTATTTTGGTAGGCGAGATTCACGGCTTTGCCGAGCCCCAACGCTTTGATTTGGAGTTCTTCTCGTTCCTTCGGCGCGAAGAAGGCGTTCGTCACTACCTCCTAGAGATGGACTACAGTCAAGCCTACTTTATGAATCGGTATAATGAAACAGGCAATGATTCCCTACTGGACCGGGTATTGCAGCGGTGGGTAGTATCCCAAGGGCGAAACAATGCCACCTACCGCAGCAAATGGCAGGCCTTCCACTCCTTGTATCAAAGTGGGCAGCACTTCCAGTACTTGGGGATCAGCAACCTGGCGGACCTGGACTTATTGGCTGAGCATTTGTATGTACTTGACCCAGATCGCACCTTCCCCTACCCTTCCGAGTCAGCTGACAGTGTGAAAGCCCAGGCCTTACAGCAGGAAATAGGACATCGCTTACTCCATACTGGTGATACCACCGTCCTGTCTCAGTACCAACACCTAAAGCACAGTGTAGCGTGTTTTTTGGCCAAAACACCTAGGGAAGAAGTACTCACAGCCAACCTTCGTGCCTTGTACCATCAGCATCACCTCAAGCAGCACCGAATATATGCCTTCGTAGGACTAGGACATGCCCTACTGGCACCCTTACAAAGTGGATTTCAGCCTATGCCCTTTCGGCTAGCCCAGCAAGATTCTTGGTTCCAAACACATCAGTTTGCGCTCAATTTCTTGTTTGTAGATAGCCATATGGTAGTACCGAGTCAGGGATTACCAGCGCTGATCCGCCAGCCGGGCCCCTACACTCGGCTACCTATATCCTATGACAACCGATGGCTGTCCTACCTCTATGGTATACAAGACCTGAAACAGATCACTCCTTCCCACTCTCGTAGTTTGGTCCATCTGCGGGGCACTAACTCACCTTACAGCAAAACCCAAGCCCTTTTCCGCATGAGCCAATGGCTACCTATGGGCCAGCTCATCCATGCGGCTAGCGGCTACACAACCACCGTCTACAGCCACTATCTCCTCTTTATTCGCAATTCGGATTGGGCTCATCCGTATGCGCCTTTATCCGAATGGGAGACCCCAAAAGGTCGGTAAGCCCTTCATAGATTGACTACTGAAGAGCCGCTGCCATGGCAAGTACGGCACAAAAAAGCCCAAGGGAGTACCTCGGGCTTTTCAATTAATTCTCAACCAATTGGTCTAAGGTAGTTTCCAGTCACTACCCTGGACATGTATCATCAGTTCTTCATCTTGACCCACTTAGCCAGCACCCGGTAGTTAATCTTGGTGCCGTGCATGAGGATACCGATACGGTAGATCCGGCCAGCCAACCAGATGGTGCCAATAAAGCCGCCAACCAAGAGTACCATTGATACGAGTAGCTCCCAGGTCTCGACACCACCAAAAGGAACCCGGATGGTCATAATGATGGGTGAGGTAAGGGGAATCATACTGAGCCAGAAGGCAGCCGGGCCGTTGGGGTCCTCCCCTACTACGGTAAAGGCCGCCATGTACGCGATAAGCAGCGGTATGGTAATGGGTAGCATAAACTGCTGCGAGTCCGCATCAGAATCTACCGCAGAACCAATGGCTGCGAACAAGGCACCGTACATGAGGTACCCACCCACAAAGAAGAAGAGGAAAGTGAGCAGAATTTGCCCCCAAGGCATGTTCACCAAGGTGAAGATGTTCTGAGCCATCTCAGGGTTGTCTGCAAAGGAGGCCTGAATAGCATTGGCATTAGGAGTATTGGCCAGGGCTTCCATCGCCTCAGGATCGAAAGCATCCTCTGGTAAGAAGGACGCCGCCGCAAAGCCCAAGGCACCCAACAATATAACCCACATCAGTAGCTGAGTAAGGCCTACCAGGGCTACCCCAATTACCTTACCCATCATCAGTTGGAAGGGCTTGATACTAGACACAATCACCTCCACGATGCGTGTCATCTTTTCCTCGATAACTCCGCGCATCACCATAGCTCCGTACAGGAAGATGAAGAGGTAAATAATAACGGCAAAGGCCATACCGATACCCTGTGCTGCCCCTGCGCTAGACTGCTGGGCTTCGCCCTCTTCGTCCGTAGCGGTGATATCGAAAGTGGCCAGGCTCACATAGATGCTGTTTAGGCTATCGAGCGTGGTCTCGGCGATGCCTTCTTGCTCCAGCCGTAGCTGGCGAATGCGGTCAACCATCTGGCGGGAAATCTTACCCGTTACCGAACCGGTAGGGTTACCCTTCTGGTGGAAGGTAACGCCCTTGGGGTCGCGTACATCCAGGTTCTGCGGGATATTCACCACCGCAAAGGTGTTGCCGGCTACTAGCTCTTCCAGAGCATCGTCCAAGGACTGATCGGAGAAATCATAGGAGATGTCCTTAGACCCCTCAAAGTGCCCTTCGAACAGGCCCGTTTCATCCAAAACGGTAATGGTTTTATCCTCAGTACCGGCCACGGTGAGGCCCACCACGGCGGCAATAAGGCCGATGATGAGTAGCGGAGTACCAAAAGTGAGTAGCAGGAAGGTTTTCTTTTGCACCCGTACCAAGTACTCACGACGAATTACGATTAATACCTTGTTCATGCTTGGTCCTCTTTTACAATGCTGATAAATATGTCGTTCATACTGGGTATTTCTTCGCGGAAGCCATGTATCTCTACCTTATCAATCAGCTGACGCAGCAGGTCGTTGGGATTGGTACCAGCAGGTGCTTTGATAGCGGCTTGCTTGAACTCGCCGTTCTCGGAGTCCTGCGACACTACCTCTACTCCGTCCAAGGTGGGCTCGTCGCCCAAGTAGTGCAGGGTAAACACGTTTTTGCTGTATTGCTTCTTTACTTCCTCCTTGGAACCGTTGAGTACCAGCTCGGACTTATGGATCATCCCCACATGGTCGCAAAGCTGCTCTACGGATTCCATCCGATGAGTAGAAAAGATGATTGTAGCCCCCTGACGACGGAGTTCCAAGATCTCATCTTTGATCAGCTCGGCATTCACCGGATCGAAACCAGAAAAGGGTTCGTCTAGAATGATGAGCTGCGGCTTGTGCA
>JBCBHI010000427.1:0-4940 GCA_038525885.1 Bacteroidota bacterium | reverse complement strand
AGATTGTGGGGCCCGTTGGGGAAAAGCCCCATAATTTATTGTATTTTTAGAAGAAAATTTTCCCAGAACCCCTAGTTATCCACACCCAAGGGGAAGGTAAAAAAGTCAAGCCCAAAGCGGTTTTTTTGTTCATAGTTTTTTTCCAACTTTTGCTTCTACCTTTTCTCAGAAAAGGCCTGAATTTGATATCCTTAATTCTTTTTGGGAATGCAAAAAGACTGTCATACAGTATGGAATAATTGCCTCCACAATATTCGTAACCATATTGGCGATCAGAGCTTTAGGACTTGGTTTTCACCTATTACTCCCACTTCTTGTGAGAATAATGTGCTAACCATCCAAGTGCCGAGTCAGTACTTTTACGAATATTTAGAAGAGCATTACGTACATTTACTTAGAAAAGCATTAGATGATGAACTTGGGAAAGATTCCCGATTGGAATATTCAGTAGTTGTAGACCAAGGAAACGAAACACAAAAACCTTACACGATAAATTATGGGGCTTTTCCCCAACGGGCCCCACAATCTACTTACACTTCTACGGGATACGGCGCATATAACGGAAATGGGCAACAAGTTGCCACACGACCTTTGGTAGAAGCGCATCTAAATCCTAACTATACCTTCGAAAGTTACATCGAAGGGGATTGCAACCGACTTGCCAGGCAAGCAGGCCAAGCAGTGGCTAAGCAGCCAGGAGTTACTAGTTTCAACCCTCTCATGATCTATGGCGGGGTAGGCCTTGGTAAGACCCACCTGGTACAAGCTGTAGGCAATGATATCCGGATGAACTCACCGGAGAAGACGGTGGTGTATGTGTCTTCGGAGAAGTTTACGCAGCAGTTTATCGAGGCGGTACGGAACAACAAGGTTTCGGAGTTCACCAACTCGTATCTGCTGGTAGATGTGTTGATCCTGGATGATGTGCAGTTTCTTTCGGGTAAGGAAAAAACTCAGGAAACGTTTTTCCACATCTTCAATCACTTGCACCAGTTGGGCAAGCAGATCATTATGACGAGCGACTGCCCGCCCAAGGACCTGAAAGGTTTGCAAGAGCGGCTGCTGTCTCGTTTCAAGTGGGGGCTTACGGCTGACCTGCAGCAACCGGACTTTGAGACCAAGTTTGCCATCATTATGACCAAGATGGATCAGGAAGGAATCACGCTACCGGATAACGTAATAGAATACCTGGCCTACAGTGTGGATACCAACGTCCGTGAGTTGGTTGGAGTCCTGATCTCACTTGTGGCTCAAGCGTCATTGAACCAGCGGGAGATTGATCTGGAGCTGGCTAAGCAAACCATGATGACGCTGATTCACGATATTGACACCGAGGTGAGCGTGGATTTTATCCAGAAGACGGTATCGGAGTATTTCAAGGTGCACCTGGATGACCTGAAGGCGAAAACCCGGAAAAAGGAGATTGTGATTGCCCGGCAGGTGGCTATGTACTTTGCCAAAGAATACACCAATCATTCGCTGAAATCTATCGGGTATCACTTTGGTGGCCGGGATCACTCTACGGTGATTCATGCCGTGCAGAGTGTGAATAATATGAATGAAACTGATGCGCGGTTCCGCGCCCAACTAACCGAACTACAGAAGAAATTGAAAATGAAGAGTGTGTAAGCCTTCTCAACTTCCCTAGGGAAAAAAGCCGCCTCGATGTTCTCGGGGCGGCTTTTTTCGTTTTGCTACTAGCTAGCCAATTTGGCAATGTACTGGGAGGGTGAGCAATGGTGTTGTTCTTTGAATACCCGGTTGAAGGTGGATTTGGACTTGAAGCCTGCTTCCAGGGCCAATGCCAGCAACGTTTTCTTTTGGTGCTCTCCAGCTTCTATCCTAGACAAAAAGGCTTGAATCCGCAGCTGATTGATGTAATCAAAGAAGCTCTGCTTGTAATGGTGGTTGAGTACCCAGGAGAGATCCTGAACGGAGGTGCCCAAGGTTTCGGCCAGCCGCTTTTGAGTTAGGGATTCGTCACGGAACAGCTCATTTTTTTGCATTTGGTAGTCGAGTTTACTGGCTAGCATTTGGCACCGCGCAGGGCTGAGGCGGACTCGGTTTGGGGATATTTGCAGGAAAGCCCCTCTGAGGTGGACGAGAGCTCGTTCCAGATCATTGTTTATCCTCTGGATGATGAGAATGTATACGCCCATGATGTAAATAAACCCCGCGAGACAAAACCATTGGATGTTGGCGCTGAGGTAATAGGTGGGGGATCTGAACACCCAGCAGGCCACAAAACTGATGCACCAGGCGACTAAGGCTAACCCTAGCAATCCTACGGTAAACCGCAGGAACTGCCGGCTGCGCCGCCCTTGAAACACCACCACGTTGTGCTGTTGGTACGCGTTACGTATCCGGCGGACGGAGACGATCCAGTAACCCAGGTTGAGCAGGAGCCCTGCCCCTTCCAGGGTGGCGTACAAGTACCAGACGGTACCCTGTTCTCTGGCCATCTCGAGCCAGGGCCACCCTACGGTGAGGAGGAAGATGACCAAAAACAGGTGGATGGCTATGGGAAGACGATGGGGCCAAGTAAGAGTATATTTTTGATCGTGGGTGATCCTCCGGGAGAATTGATAGAATAAGGGGCCAAATAGGAACAGGGCGGAATTGGCCAGGATCCAGAAATAGTCATAGGGGGAGCTAACCCACCGGACCAGGATCACTCTGCCGATGATCAGTACGGAAGCCAGAACCAGAAAGGTGGCTAAGGAACGGTTGATATGCGGAAAGTTGCTAGGCAAGCGCCTCAGCAGAAAGGCCATAATAAAGCCCTGGCCAAAGGCGGGAAACAGGAAAAGATCGATGAGTTGAAAAGTCATGGTTGCGGGTAAGGGCTGAGTAAATAGTAGCGTAAATCAGATGATTACATAATCACGGTGGGTTGCTCAGTATAGCAAAAGGCAACCCTGGGGGCATATGTCATGCCCAGGTGGCCTTAGGCGGCCAGCTGGGCAATGTACTGGGTGGGGGAGCAATGGTATTGTTCTTTGAACACCCGGTTGAAGGTGGACTTGGAACTGAAACCTGAGTCCAAGGCAAGGGCCAGCAAGGTCTTTCTTTGGTGCTCACCTGCTTCTACCTGGGACAGGAAGGCCTGCAGGCGCAGGTGATTGATGTACTCGAAGAAGGTTTTTTGGTAATGCTGGTTGAGCATCCAGGACAAGTTGTGCACGGTGGCCCCTAGGGTTTCGGCGAGCTGTTTTTGGGTGAGGTCTCCGTTTCTGAATAGTTCTTTTTCCACCATCAGTTGGTCCAACCTGGCGGCGAGCTCATCCCGCTCGTCGGACTTGAGCCGCTCCCGTTTGGGTTCTAGTTGGTTGGCAATAACCAGCTGAATGGTCTGGTATAGCTGTGGGCTCACCAGCATAGAAATGCCAATCATATAAGTGAAGGAGGCCAGGCATAGCCATAGGGTATGGTAGCTAATGAAGGGCAAGCTGGTGCGGAAGCCCCAGCCGGCAATGGTATTGGCTAGCCAAGTGGCGAAGCCAAGGCCTAACAGGCCTAAGGTGAAGTTGAGAAACCGCTGGCTACGCTGGGTATGGTACACCAGCAGGTTGTTTTGGCGGTTGGCAGAGTATATGACTCTACAACCGATTATCCAGTAGGTGAGATTGAGGATAAGACCGACTAGTTCTATGATGCCATACCAATACATGATGACACCATTGGCTTTGCTCTGGAGGTAGTACTCATTGCCTATGGTGGCAAAATAGACCACGATAAGGAAATGGGTAAAGGCGGGTAGGAAGTGATACCACCCCAAGGTGAAGCTGTTGCGGTTCGATAGCCTTCGTAAAAACTGGTAGAGCAAGGGTCCAAAGAGGAAAATGGCGGTATCTGCCAGTAAACCAAACGGACCGCGTAAAGAAGGATCTACCCGGACAAGCAGGACACGGCCTATCAGTAGTGAAGAGGCCAGGGCTAGAAAGATGGCTAAGGCTTGGTTGATAGGTTGGTTAGTGCTGGGCAGTCGCCAAAGAAGGAAAGCCATTACTAGTCCTTGCCCGATGGCAGGGAATAACAGGAGGTCGATGAATTGGAAGGTCATGGTTTAGGTTCTTTAGTTTTTGTTAGACCCCTTATGGTTGTTTTTAGTGGTAGGAGTCTGAGCGGAGTGACGAGTGAATTTGGTTGCTTTTGGGTCTCGAAATTCCACCATTTTTGAGTGCCCTTTGCTTGAGTATAAACCTGCAAAAACAGGGCCTTTTTGGTTGAAAAAAGAGGTTTAGTGACAAATATTGTTACAATTTCATGCCAAACTTATTTCCAGATGATGATACAAGATAGGCCGGGAATTTTGTGACGAATGTAGGCAACGGCCATAAGGTAGTTAAGTGTTTTCAAGGTCTTGCAGCGTTGAGTCTGAATTTTGCTGCTTGCCAGATTCTTATTTTGATTCCCTGGGTACTCTAATAGATAATTCTGTTGCTGTTTGCGATAGCACGATTCTTTCCCGTTTACCCGTTCATCTCTGCTGAAACCCCGGCGTGCCCCAAAGGATGTTTTTGCCGGCATACTGCACGTGCAGTATGCGCAGGTTTGCCGCAATAGGGTGAGAGACGCGTGATGTGCTAGCTGCACCTTTGTGATGTCCCCAGGGAAGTATGAGGCTTCCTGCTGAGGGTAGGCGGTAACCGAAAAGCCTAAACAGAGTAGGAACAACAATTCACCCTAAATTATTAGTAGCATGAGTACAGTGACTCTCTCTTATAACAATCTGGTTATGGGCATCAACGACCCTAACAACGCAAGTGCAGATAGCTTCACTTTGGATTTTAACGAAGCCATCGGCTCGGCGAAGTACAAGCCAACTAAGACGCAGAATCCTAAAACTCCGGCGGGAGAGGAATACGATTGTTTCACGATTACCAACGCTAGTGGAGCGCAGGCCTTTTTGCAATGGTCTCAAAATTCCCGGCCTATCT
>JBCBHI010000426.1:0-4947 GCA_038525885.1 Bacteroidota bacterium | reverse complement strand
AGAAAAATCCAGATTTTTCTGATGACGAGAAAGAAGCGATGCTAGTAGGCAATGCTTTGGATTGGCTCGGAGTGAGCAAGGAGGTGTTGGTGTGAACACGGAGGCGGTAACAGCATACCGTAGCCCCATAGGCTGGATTCGCCTGGAGGCGTCCGAACTAGGACTGCGTCAGGTGGAATATGTGGATGCGGTACCAGAAGATGCAGACCCGGCTACCTCACACCCCATTTTGCGTCAAGGTTTGGCTGCCTTGCGGGCGTACTTTGAAAAGAACGAAGTGCCTGCCGTTCCTCTGGATGTGGAGGGCACAACCTTTCAAAAGAACGTCTGGAAAACCCTGGAGGAAATTCCATTTGGCACCTCCTGGAGTTACAAAGACTTGGCAGTGGCCTTGGGAGATGCCAAAAAGGTACGAGCCGTAGGCCTGGCCAATGGTAAAAACCCCATTTCAATATTGGTGCCCTGCCACCGCGTAATCGGAGCAGACGGTAGCCTGACGGGCTATGCGGGTGGTTTAGATAAAAAGCAGTGGTTGTTGAACCATGAAGGTATCCGTACGGTGGAATCCTTGGCGGCGGCACAGATGAATCTTTTCTAATTACGAAATAGGGAAGGGGGGCATTTCTATGCCTAGAAGGTCTTATGATTAGAACTTCAAAAACCAAGATTTCTGGGTACTTCTCGCCGTTGTTGGTGTTTAAGGGCTGCAAGCCCGTCACCAACAACTACTTGTTGGCGGCCGGCGATCCGGTGATGCATTTGCAATGCTTAAACATCAACAAGGGCTGTTTTCCTTGAGGCGTAGTCCCCAGATTTTCGGCATGATCCATTAGAGCTTCTAAAAGACTGATCCGATGAGAACTTCAACGAAAACACTTCGCAAGCTCCCGTCCACCCCAAAAACGGTAGAGAGAAAAGAAGCGAAGGGCTGGGAACGAGCCATTGCCAAGTTCCTAACGGGTCTTCTCTGTCTAGGCCTCTTTCCTTTGATTTACCTACTGGGAGTCTATTTCACTTCTTAACAGAACCGCACTATCGCTGGGTTTTGTGGAAATCCATTAGATTAGGACAGACAATCCCTAGACGCCATGCGCACCCTTTTCTCTTCCATTTTGCTTTTGATTTTATCGGGCTGTATCACGGTCATGGTAGATCAGCCTTTGGCTCCAGATGGGGGAAAGGCCGTTGGTGACTTACCCGCTACCTGGCTTGGCATTTATCGTACGCTAGATGAGGAATTGACCGCTAATGAGATAGGAACAGAGTATGTTCAGTTAGAGGAAACTGAATCAAGTACCTATCTGCTTTCACGGTTTTTGTATGTAGAAGATGAAGACCTGGATACTCTAGGGTTTCGGCGAGAGGGATTGACGCTGATCCTACGGCGTGACTCAGCACTTTTGCGCCTTCAGCATTTGCAGGCTATGGAACCTGATAGTCTTAGCAGCGAACAAAAAGCTGAGCTGGAGCAATTAGAATTCCAAGAAGAACTAGGCGAACTAATCTTGGAATATCCCCTAGAGAAAATGGGAAAGGGATATCGGTACGTTACCAAACGGCTACTGCAATTAGACTTTGATGCCGGTACCATTCGCTTTTATGCAGAAGATACCACCGCTCCTCCAGGGAACTTTGTATTGCACCGCTGGGACGCTACGCGTTGGATTTTCAATCTGCAAAACCCAGAAGAGCTTACTCTTTGGGTGCCGTATGTCTTAACCTACAGGGATAGCCAGCTGCGTATGACCCAGTTGAACGATGAAGAACTGAGCACCTGGGCTGAGGACAAACCGGAGGTGATCCTAACCAGCAACGATAACGAGATACTGATAGAAGCCCCATTATCAACCTGGGAAACGCTTCTCAATACGCCCTTGCTTTGGGAGCCCTTTTTTGAGTGGGAAAAGGATAACCGATGGGAGTTGGAAACTCGCCGAAAAGATAGCCTAGAACTCACCGATGGGTCGCCCGGTATGTCGATGAACCTGCTCATTATCCTGGTGGTGGTACTCATTGGGACCATGATCATATTGCGCATTCTCGCCAGGAGAAAATAGCACAAAAAAACCCCTCAGATTTACCTGAGGGGTCCTCAATCTCTGGAAGGGTAAATCTTTAGATGCCTTGAGCCTCCGCTACAATTTCGGCTAAGTCTTTCACCTCTACAGTTTCCTCTTTTTCCTTGTTCTTAACGCCGTCCCGCATCATGGTCATGCAGAAGGGGCAAGCTACGGCAATCGTATCCGCGCCGGTGCTCAAGGCATCCTCCGTACGCTCAATATTGATTTCCTTATTGCCTGGCTCAGCATCCTTAAACATCTGCGCACCGCCAGCACCGCAGCAAAGACCCCGGGTACGGCAGCGTTTCATTTCCATTAGGTCAGCATCCAGGGCTTCCAGTACGGCGCGTGGTGCTTCGTAGATATCGTTGGCGCGGCCCAGGTAGCAGCTGTCATGGTAGGTGATTTTCTTGCCTTTGAATTCACCTCCGCCTTGCAACTTCACCTTCCCTTGGTTGATAAGCTGCTGCAGGTAAGTGCTATGGTGAATAACCTCGTAGTTACCACCTAGGTCAGGGTACTCATTTTTCAGCGTATTGAAACAGTGAGGGCAAGCCGTTACAATTTTCTTTACCTGATACATATCCATCACCTGGATGTTGCTCATGGCTTGCATCTGGAAAAGGAACTCGTTTCCTCCCCGGCGTGCAGGATCGCCGGTACAACTTTCTTCATCACCTAGTACGGCAAAGTCTACGCCTACGTGGTTCAGGATTTTCACAAAGGCCTGGGTAACCCGGCGGTAGCGGTCATCAAAACTTCCCGCACAACCTACCCAAAACAAAATCTCTGGTGTTTCCCCGGCCGCTTGTTTTTGGGCCATGGTGGGGACTTTATATAAATTCGTATTGCTCATGGTTTTCAATTCTTAAAGGTTACTCCGGCATATTAGGCTTCTGCTTCCTGCTTTTCTTTCCAGTCAGTAGCCCATTTGAAACGATCCGTAGGAGGGAATTTCCAAGGCGCCATGTTCGTCTCTATGTTCGAGAACATGCTGTTCCAGCTGGCAGGAGAACTACTTTCTTCCAGGGCAGTATACCTGCGCAACTGCAAAATGATATCCAGAGGGTTAATGTTGATCGGACAAGCCTCTACACAGGCGTTACAAGAGGTACAAGCGTTGATCTCCTCTTTGCTGATGTAATCGTCACTCAGGAGCAATTTCCCGTCCTGGAAAGGCTCCTGGCCTTTAGCAATCTGCTGACCCACTTCCTCAGCACGGTCGCGCACATCCATCATCACCTTCCGGGGGCTCAACTTCTTACCCGTCAGGTTCGCTGGGCACTCACTGGTACATCTACCACACTCGGTACAGGAGTATGCGTTCATGATGTTCATCCAGGTGAGATCATTGACATCTTTTGCTCCCAGGGTTTTTACTTCAGCAAGGGCTTCGCCACTATTCTCTACGGGCATGCCCATCATCATTTTCACCTCCGTAGTTACCTCTTCCATGTTATCCATCTGGCCTTTAGCTTGGAGTTTACTGAAGAAGGTATTGGGGAAGGCCAAGGCAATATGCAAGTGCTTGCTGTAGGTTACATAGAGGGCAAAGCCAAAGATCCCAATGATGTGGAACCACCAGGCAAACCGCTCAATCGCCATCAAGGCCCCTTTGTCCATTCCCTCAAACAAAGGCACTAGCAAACCGCTAATGAGGAAGCGGCCAGTATTGTGATAGTGCTCAGGGTCTAGTTTCTGCAATACCTGGTCAGTGGCATTCATAGTGAAGATGGCGAACATCAGAATGATCTCGATCACCAGAATCAGGTTGCCGTCCATGGCAGGCCAGCCATTCATCTCTGGCTTGGTAAAGCGCTCCACCTTCAGCACATTTCTGCGTATCAGGAAAACCACACAGGCAGCCATTACCGCAGCCGCCAAAATCTCAAAAAAGTTGAGTGCTACGTTGTATAGCCCGCCAAGAGGTTCAGCAAATATTCTGTGCGTTCCCGCCAATCCGTCGATTACAAATTCCAGCACTTCGATGTTGATCAGCAAAAAGCCAGCATAAATCAGGAAGTGGAAAAAGGCGGGAATAAAACGCTTGAACATTTTTTGCTGACCGAAGGCCACAAGCAGCATGGTTTTCCAGCGGGCACTAGGATTGTCAGTACGGTCTACGGATCTACCTAAGCGAATATTGTCCCGAATTCGTAGGACGCGCTTGCGAATAAGCCAGGTAGCTACCCCAAGCACGACAACGAAAGCGATTTGTTGGATAATGGCCATAAAATGGTTTTTTAATTTTTTTGATACGTTCTCTTGGTCTCTATCATTTTAACACTACCTTTGCACCCACCAAAACGGATGGTGCTGTAGCTCAGTTGGTAGAGCATCGGACTGAAAATCCGTGAGTCGGTGGTTCGAGCCCACTCAGCACCACACAAAAAGCCTTCTCGAATTTCGGGAAGGCTTTCTTTATTTTCAAAAAGCTGTAAATAGGTTTCCGATTACTCATGCCTCAAATATACAGCGGAGGCAAAAAATACTCTGCATGCATACTATTTTTCTTTCTATTTAGAACGATTATAAAGGCTCTAAAAGGAAGGAAAACTGAAGTTAGAGGTTGTGACTGTTGAAAATACAATGCCTACTAATGCCTAGCCTCTAACTATGCAGCTCCCCGGTAACTCAACCGCGGCTTCAAAAGGGCAGGTTGCCTACATCTACATTACCCCCTGTTAAGATAATTCCGAGTCGCTTGCCAGCGAAACGGTCCGTGTTTTTCATGACCACGGCAAAGGGCACAGCACAGCTAGGCTCAATCACGATTTTCATCCGTTCCCAAATCAAGCGCATGGCCTGGACTACCTCTTCGTCCGTTACGGTGATGATATCACTTAGATGCTCCTGAATGACCGAGAAAGGTTTCTGACCCAAGGAA
>JBCBHI010000425.1:0-4956 GCA_038525885.1 Bacteroidota bacterium | reverse complement strand
GGGAGGCATCTTCTTTAGTGGAAGCATGGCGGGCACGCTCAAGTTTGGCGATGTGCAAGTGAGCAACCTGGCGCTGGCGCTAGGCTTCAACTGGGGCGGCATTCCTACCCTGGGGCTCTCTGCAGCGCTCAACATCAGCGGCTGGCAAAGTTCCCTCACCTTCCTGTTCGATAGCACCGACCCCAGCCGGAGCATCCTGGCCGGGGCCATCAGCGACGTCAATCTGGCCGAGATCACCGAAGGGCTCACTCAAAGTGAGCTACCCACAGAGCTAGAGGACATCCTGGAGAATCTGGAAATCACGGGCACCAAGCCCTTCAATATCCCCTACGACGAGGTCGTGGAGGACCTGAACGAACGAGATCTGGCGCCCATCGTATCGGCTTTCAAAACCTACGGCAAGCGCGACATCAGCAGTACCACCGAACAGGTACTGATGGTGGTGGGCCAAGAAGGCAAAAAGTGGAGTCTGACGGATATGGGCACCACCAGCCTGCGTCACTACCAGCTAGAGCAGGTAGGCGAAAACGTACAGGTGAGCCTCAATCCACAGTTCTACCTCTGCCCCACCGGGGCACAAATGGGCTCGCTCACCTTCCCCGCTGGCTACTTCGTTACGGGTACGCTCAACCTGATGGGCCTCAAGTGGACCTCCTACGTAGAGGTACGCGGCAGCCAGGGTATTGCGGTGAGCTCCCAGCTCAACAAGCCCTTCACCATTCACGATCCCGGGTTCTTCAGCCTGTCTGACGTAGACGGCCTGCTAGGACCCAAGCTGAACATCAGTACCTTCCGTCAGCCTGACCTGGAAGACGAAACTCTGCGCAATCCGCACTTCTACATCAACGGGTCGGTGTCCATGCTGGGGGTAGAAAACGACCTCTATATCAAAGCCACTTCGGCGGGCTTTGAGTTTATGTTCTCGCAGGACAGCACCTTCAACATCCCCACCAATTCCGTATTCGGGGGCTCCCTCACGGGCAACAGTACCTTTACCGCCACCATCGGAAGCTCCGGCACCTTCTCGGGTGGGGCTAGTTTTTCCGTGGATGTGAACGGCCATCTGGATCTGGAAAAGCTGCTCAAAATCGATGACCTACCCAAGCTGAATGTCAACCTATCCGTTTCGGGCTCCGTGTCGCTCAGCTATGACGGGCAAAAAGTAAGCGCCAAGGCCAAAGGCAGCTTCAAGTTTGAAGGAGAAACGTACCGGTTCAACGTCACCTTATCGGCCACCAACGCCCAAATCAAAGATGCCGGGCAGTGGGTGCTGGACAAACTGGAATCGGTAGTAGAAGACCTCCTCAATACCGGAGAGAAGCTGGTACAAGCACTGGAAGACGGTTGGATGGCCATCGAAGGCGGGGCGGAAGCTACGGCCAAGATCCTCTCCGACGGGTACAACATGGCCAAGGAGGAAGCCCTGGAAACGGTAACCGCTGCGTACAACCTAGGGGCCGATGCAGTGGCTGAGGTAGGCAAAGGGCTGGACATGGCTGCCGATGAGGTGGGCAAGTTTATGAAGGATGTGCAAGGTTTTGGTGATGATGCCGTTTCCGGTGCCCTGCAAGGTGCCCAATATGCCACCGAGGAGGTTTGGGATTTCATGCAGGATGCCTACGGGTGGTTCAAGCACGTGGACGTAAAACACTTTGACCAGGGCAAGGTGCGGTTCCACGCCGATGCTAGCAAGAAACTCCACCTGGACAAGAAAAAGCACTTTGACCTGAAAGTGGCCCGCTGGCGCCCTCACCTGGACGCAGGCAAACGCATAGGCGTAAATGAGCGGATCGACGTCACTCCCCACCTAGACCTACCCCACGCGGACTTCCGCCCTACGCCTAAGAAACCCCATATAGACCAGACGGGCCTCAATATCAGAAAAGGCAAATACGGCGGTCAGTCCTTTAGTAGTCCTCACGGAGACTTCAAGGCAGAGGTGAAGAAGAAGATTGCGGGTAAGAAGCTCCATTTGGACATCGGCCATGCCGATGCCAAAATCAAGGTGTCAGCTCCCAAGCTACCCACCAGCCATATGGACGTAGGCCACGTGGATATGGGGGCTAGCCTGAAGAACCCCAACAAGAAAGCTACCACCAATGTGAAGGGGAGGTAGGGGCTAGAGGTTCGAGGTTGGAAGTTGGAGCCAGTGGCGCGCTGTCCGCCGGGCCGCGCAGGCTCGCCGTTGTTGGTGTTTAAGCGAAGCAACACCAACAACCCCACTGGCGCGAGCGTCCCGCTCAGGCCTGGAAGATGGGGCCTCGAAATAGGAGTTTCGGGGCTAGTAGTTCCATTTGTAATGGTTGAGGTTTGACACCTCTTAACTTAATGGCATGGAGGATGCCTCCTAGCCGTTGTTGGTGTTTTAGGTCCGGTAGGACCGGCACCAACAACCTGCGCGGCGGAGCCACCTGGACAAGAGACGTTCCTAACAGAACTCAGGGCCATTTGGCGACCAGATGCCCTGTCTGAAGCCAAGGCCTAGCAATGGGTAGCTCTTTCTGGTTCTTCTCCCCTCTTGGGTTCATTAATCGCCACCAACCTTCCTACCACATGGTTAACCCCGGATGAATCCGGGCCCTAAATTCTATCATCGCTAAAACGACTAGATCGATGGTGAAGGAACCCTCGCTGTTTCAAGCGTGTCGCTGAGCCGCATAGGCTTGGAACTCCCTGATACCGAAGAAGCCTTCTTGTCCTCTGAAGTGCAAACGAAAGAGGGTGGCTTCAGGCCATGCACTAGCTTGCAGAATTGAACTTAATCTTAGCCATCCTCTCCACCCTAAAGGGCCAACCAATACTTTGTCCTCACCTACATGTTTCTGACTTCTGTTCCCTATCAGATTCACTAAACACAACCCGCTTTTCCCGAAGGTTATCAAACTGAATCAAGGGAAAAACGGGTCTGCCCCACGCTTAGTCCCCATGATCAGGTCTCCCTTAAGCCAGTCGGAAACATCACCCTGGAACCCACCGCTAGCCAACCACCTAAAGCACCCTCTCTCAGGCAGGACATAGACACTTGAATACCTCCGCGGGCATACAACGCATTAACCCACTTATTATCAATTACTTATAAGAAATAAATCAGCTAGAAAAATCTCAAAATCGATACATAGCAATAATTAAAATTTAGACTTGTCCCCCATTCGTCCTGCCCAAAATGACCCTACACCCCTCCAGAAAGAGTACATTATTCCTACGAAAAGTGATATGCGAACAAGATCCTTTCCCTCCCTAGTTTGCGACTGTGGATGAGAAGGCCCTATGGTTATCACAGCATCAAAAAATCTAACTAAGAAGACAAAAGGGTACTGCTTATGAAAATGACATTCAACTTTTGGAACGTAATGAATTGGGGTATGAATATGGCTACCAATCATTTCACAAGTAGAGATTTAGATAGAAAGTTCTTTAACCTTTTAAAGTTCATCTGTGAATTCCAGGATGATGTGGTCCTTTTCCAAGAGGTTGGAGAGGACAACAGCTTACAAAAGACGATGGATGGCATAATGAATTACACCCAAAATAAATTATATAATGCAACCAATTGGACTCGTCATTCATTAAATGATATCAAATATCTAAAAGTAATTAAGGATGATAATTATCAAATAACTATCTCAACAGATTACATGGGAGGCCGACAATCCTATAAGCTATATGAGACAAAGGTGACAGGAACAGAGGGTCGGCAAGAAAAATACTTCGCATTCGTCAATACCAATGGAGAGCTAGTACCAAGTTCATTCGAAATACTTGAAGAGCCATTTTACAAAGGGGCGGAACAATATCTGGGAACCTCCAATCATTGGTCTACAAACAAGAGTGCCATGCTGAATTGGTTAAAAACAAATGATTTAGCCAAGAACAAAAATGTCAACACCATTCATGAAGCACTCAATGATTACAGAAGAATGGGGGTACTAGAAGGACATCATAAGGACAATCCAAATCATAAATTTTTAATAGGAGTTATACATACACCTCCTTCAAAATCAAAGCTATATTTTAACAATGTCCAGTATCCATATTTGCTTTTAAATTATGTAGCTCTTTGGGTATATGGAATGAGAAAGTATAATGGGGAAGTAAGTATGTATTTAGGTGGGGACTTCAATTTTAAGCAAGAAAACGAACCCCATTATGACAACTTAGCCAACTACATAAGAGAAGTTAAATACACCAAAAATTCTTTGAAAATAGTAAACCCTGGTGTATTCGGCATAGGACCTTACACGAAATGGTTACCAAAAAGTGATTCTAACAAAAACAATCAAATCACATCTCCTCCTAGAACCAAAACATCATTAAGGCAAACAGGAACCATTGGAGAATATAGAAAGGAAAACACGACTCATTTTTTGAACTATGACACTATAGATCTTCAAAGCAAACTCTCAAATCTTAATCAAGATCAACTTGATTTGGAACAAGTAACTACTGATCGGGCTATGTTAAATCCCTTTGACCAAATCGTCAAGCTTGTAACCTTAAATGGCAAGAATTTAGATTATGATGATGGAATCACTCACTTGGAAACTAGATGTCGAGATTTTTTTGAAGGTCTACTTGAACTGGATACCAACAACGTTCCACTAAGCCGCACTCTAATAGAACTTCAGAGAGACAATGTACACCAACTTGAAGATTCTATCAACTCGATACTACAAAACACACTTGGGCTAGACTTTAACTTTCTTTCTTTCAAAACTAATACGACAGTAAATGAAACAGGAATACTAAAACTAATTGATGACTTCCTGAATAAAAACACAGCAGATAAAGTAACAATGGTTTCATTCTTTGACTCAGAACAAGACAAAAAGAATAAGATCAAATCTAATTTCAAAACTGATGATGACAAGTTGATCGCAAAAGACGAGAATGAAACCATTGTTACTTTATCTGCTGTGTTTTTATTCAGGAAGTCATCAATAAGTTTTAGTATTCATG
>JBCBHI010000424.1:0-4957 GCA_038525885.1 Bacteroidota bacterium | reverse complement strand
GGTCTCTTCAGTCAACTTGCCGGGCTGCAAAATGTAGTCGTAAGCAAAGTTAGGTGCTGAAGAAGCCGTTCCCTTAGATTTTATTCGTCGTCCAGCACTATGGCTGGAGATGATCACCAAATACAAGGGAACGGCTTCTTCAGCACCTAACTTTGCTTACGACTACATTTTGCAGCCCGGCAAGTTGACTGAAGAGACCCTCTCAAAAATCGACTTGAGCTCATTGGGCTTCCTAATGACAGCTGCTGAGCCTGTTCGTCCTGATGTTTACCGTCGATTTATTGAGTTCTTCAAGCCTTATGGCCTTGATCCTCATGCACACTATGCGGCATTTGGTTTGGCTGAAAATACTTTGGCGGTAACCAATTACGGACGGAAATCTCTAGCTCTCGACACCAACAAGTTGCAAATCAACAAGTTGGAGATCGTGGATGAGTCTCAAGAGGAGGATGTAACCGAAATTCAAAGCTGCGGAGTTGTACTGGGTGACAACGTAGTGAAGATCGTTGATCCTGATACTCACCTTGACTTAGGCGATAACTCCATTGGTGAAGTTTGGGTAAAAGGCAAGTCCAAGTGTATGGGATACTGGGGCCGTCCTGAAAAGAATAAAGAGTCTTTTGAGGCTGTCATTCAAAGCAGCAATGGTCATCAGGACACCGATACGTACATGCGTACGGGCGACATGGGCTTCATGTACGACAATGAGTTGTACATCTGCGGTCGTCTGAAGGATATGATCATCGTTCGCGGCTTGAACTACTATCCTCAGGATATTGAGTCCATTGTAGTAGATAGCAGCAGCAATATCCGTAACGGATTCGTAGCTGCCTTCGAAATCACTGAAGGTGGAGAGGAAAAATTAGTGGTAGTTGCTGGGGTTAAGAACAAGAAGCAAATCCCAAGTGCCATCAAAATCACCGAAGAGATTCGTAAGAAGCTCAACATTGTAACTCACTCGCTCACTTTTGTAACCACTAAGAGCATCCCCAAAACGTCTTCAGGCAAAATAATGCGTCAGAAGACCAAGCAAATGTGGTTGGCTAATGAGCTAGAGGTAATCGAGAACTTTAGTTCTGCCTCTGAGATCAGTGAAGGTTCCGTGAATGGCAATGGTAACGGAAACGGGAATGGAAATGGTCACCATGAGGACGAAAGTCCTTTCATGAAGCTGAAAGCCAAATACGGCTTTACCGGAGACGAAACCTATTCGCTGGTTCATGCCCTAGATTCTCTTGACTTGGCAGTATTGATCCATGATATCAAGGAACTGCTAGCCAACAAAGGAGCTAAGACCCTGAGCAAGCAGATTGATACTCGCTTGCTACAAGAGATCAGCATTTCCGAGTTCTTCGACCTGATTGAGCAATTCCGTACCTCATCTAAGCTGGCTATCAAGCGCTTGAAGGACGCCATTCTGCGTTTGCAAAAAGAGCACGTAGCTCGCGAGCAGAAGCGTATGATGGAAGATGTGACCTTGAAGATCACCCCTTCTGTTACGGAATACGATCCCGAATTCTTGAACAGCGGCAAGGTATTCCTTACTGGTGGTACAGGATTCTTTGGTCCTTTCTTGATCAAAAGCTTGCTAGAGCAAACCTCTGATACCCTTTACATTCTGGTGAGAGCATCTACCGAAGAAAAGGGAATGGAGCGCTTGCGCAATGCCATGGAGTTGAATGGTGTATTCACAGAGGAATCTAAGCGTCTGTTCGAAGAGCGCGTAGTGGCCGTATGTGGAGACCTAGGTAAGAACCGGTTGGGCTTGTCTGCCGATATGTGGACTAAGCTGACCAACGAGTGTCATACCATATATAACAACGGTGCATTGGTGAACTACCTCTTCAACTATGAGAAGATGCGAGACGCCAATGTATTGGGTACGGACGAAATCATTCGTTTTGCACTAGACGGTAAGGCGAAGGTGCTCAACCACATCTCAACTACCTTTACTTGGGGTTGGGCAGTGAAAGACGTGTTGCTGGAAGGCGACTACAACGACAACCTGGACTTGCTTGACTTTGGCTATAGCCAAACTAAGTGGGTGTCTGAGCGCATTGTGGTGGATGCCATCAACAAGCACGGTCTGAAAGCACGTATTTTCCGTCCTGCTTTGATTACACCATCCATTGATGGTGGTGGTAACAACTTCGATATATCAGTTCGTTTGATGGCCTTCATGGTGAATCAAATGATTGATGTGGATGCCCACAACCAGGTGAGCTTCACCCCTGCCGATGTAGCTGCCAACAATATCATCGCCATTTCTGGCTTGGAAGAGTCTATGGGTGGTACCTACCACGTAGTACGCGACGATTACAACACGATGATGGACATCACTACCATCATCAACCAAATTACTGGAGTTACATTCGATCGTTTTGATACCCAGGCTTTTGTAAACCAGGTGGTAGAACGTTGTGATCAGGAAGACTTGCTGTTCCCTTTGATTGACTTCTTCGTTCGTTCTGTGGACAAGATTTCCTCTATGGAATTCAAGCGGTACGATAGCACGAACTATCAGCAGTTCCGTGACCAGTCTCCTTATGGACAACCTGATCCATCTTTGGAAGAGACCGTTCGAGGATTGCTATTGTTCATGAAGCGACACAACATCATTAAGGTAGAAGTGCCGGAAAGTACTCCGGCTGAGATATCATAATCTTGATAGATTATTCATTGAGCACCCCGGGCCTTGGTCTGGGGTGTTTTTGTTTACGAGGATTGGTAAATTTCTACCGTAGGCAGTGCAAAACTGGCCACATAATATTTCCCCTGGGTATCTTGTATTTCAGCATTGGGAAAAAGCCAATAAACCTAAAGCATTATGAATCGGATGATAAAATCATGGATCTTCATAGGATTCGCCTTGTGCACTCAATACACCTACGCACAGCGTGATGCATTCCCATGTGATAACCCCAATGAGGATCTCTACAGCATTTTTGAAACGGGTAGTCTGGAGCGGTTGTACATCCATGACTGCCGAGGGATTGGGCTTGACGGTTTATCTACCTCCATTCTCATGCCTTCCGGTACCCCACCCGATCCCTCCGATGAAGGGGAAAATAATGAGGACATGATGGAGGCTACTCCTTATGAAACATGGACTTGTAGATATTCCGCAGGGAACCTGCAGGATGGTGATGTGGCTACCGCTTGGGTGGAGGGTAAGGACGGTCAAGGTATAGGTGAGGTGATTCTCATCCCTTGCCTGGATTTATCACAACCGATAGAGATCTGGTCTGGTTATGGAAAATCTGATAACCTATTCCAGTTCAATAGCCGGCCCAAAGAAATTGAGATGGCTATCCTGGAAACCAAGAGCCAAATCATGTACACTCAGTATGGCAATGAGTTTCTAGATCTGGAAGTAGCGGAAAAAAGCCGCCAAACCTTAGAGGACCTCAACGGCTACCAAAAACTGAGTATACCAGAAGTGGCAGAGGGTTATTTTGAGGACGAGTCCATAACCGGAAGGTTTTTGGCAATAAAAATACTTTCCGTTTACCCAGGTAGTAAGTGGGAAGATACCTGTATTTCTGAAGTGAGAAATACCTCCCCGAGTAAAAATTGAAAAGAGACATAAATTCAGGGCTACAATGTAGCCCTGTTAGAGATAATCAGAATTAGAGCCATCCAAAGAAACCTATCCAACAACCTCCAGCTAAATAGCGACCATCACCCATTAATATCCTTTTCGTTCCGTCAGAATCATTTCGCCACGGGCGATTCGATGCTATCAAAACTGCGCTACATGGCAGAGCAGAATGGCTAACGCTTGAGGCCCATCCTGGGACACTTATTTCTTTGTCACAATCAGATTGGCCCACCCATGTTACATTTCTAATACTAGCGATGCCTACACCTACGGGAACATAACCGAAATTACCTCCGAAATTATAAGGCGTACAACTTGCTACTCGTGCAGCAGTGTTCTTTGGATCGTCTACTAAGTCGAACACTCTGTCCAATTCATTGTTGGATAACTGATTATAAGATTTCCCAAATAAATTGATCGCAGTAGTATTGACAGCCTTTCGGTAATCCAAGGCGCAATCGAATCCTCGTTCTTGAGCCAATCCATCGGATAACTCACACTTAGTCATGGCACTAAACTCCGTAATAAATTGGTCAAACTGATCAATTGTTAGGTTGCGATATTCTTCCATTAACTTATCTACCTCTTCCGTTTCCAGGGACTGGCCATTAACGGATTTTTGTACTTGATCAATAAACCTAGTTAAATCAACCATTGAGGAAGGTTCATTCTCAATAGGAAAATCTTCTTCACCTAATTGAGTACAACTTGGCGCAATTGAAATGCATAGGAGCACTATTGGAATGAGACGAGCAACTTTTCTTTTTTTCATTGCATTTTAGCTTTAGTGGATTAATAATTTGAGTGTATACAGTAATTCAAAAGCCATACAAAGAAAGATCCTTGTCATTTAAAATAATGCAGTCGGTATGTTTTACTACACAAGTAAATTACTATTAACTATTATCGAATAAATGCTTTCCTATTATTTCTCATTATAAAAAGGAACCATTGATCAAAAGCAGCACAACCTAATAACTAGCTGTTTATCAGGCCTTTAATAACAAAATACAGTCTCTAAAAATTACTTTCAGCAAATTTTCTTGGTTTTAAGAGCCATGGATTGAAATCATATTAACTTAAAAAAATGCTAAACGAGCGATGTAAGGAACACCACACTTTTCAATAAGACGTAAGAACTAGAAAAAAGTATCGGACCAGTAGAAAAACTGAGGCTAGCTTCCTTTTGTAAATCACATTTAGAAGGAATCACCTTTCTATTTATTAACACACTTGTCCACCGGAGCAGGCGTAACTTGAGAGAAAAATAAAGAATGCTAAGAGTTAACAAAGGTTTCTATAAAGTTCTTGGAGTGTTCTCATACTTCGCCAAGCTTATTGGGCAATTAGTAGTTC
>JBCBHI010000423.1:0-4963 GCA_038525885.1 Bacteroidota bacterium | reverse complement strand
ACGAAGGACGACCGCGGCGGCGGACCGCTGACGATTGACGAATGTTGGGACCGCGTTGCTTTATTGACGAGGGACGAATGGAGGAGCAACTCGCGGTCTTACGGCTAAGCGTAGGGTATCGGGTAGCAGTCCGTGAGCACCGCTTTTGTGATTGTACAAGTACGATTTTCAATGGGATTCTGTAGAGAGGCGATGTACCGCAGGCTAGGTGCATGGGTAATGGAATTAGGAAGAATGATCGGCTGTGCGTAGAGTATCAAATGGCAAGGGTTACACCGATTCGCTAGCTTGGTCTAAATTTCATTGGAGCAGCAAAATGGTAGCTGATGCTCCTCGTGGCTTGTGTTTTTTGTTATTACACCAGGGGCCGAATCAAAAGTGACACCTAAGAAAAACACACATCAAAATCATATGTTTTTGGCCACAGCATCGCGATGGGAACCGGTCGGACGGGGACGCCTAGTTGGCTTTCTACGTGGCGCACAAAGCCGTCCGACCGATGGTCAACACCTGCTCCCACTATTAACCCAAAACAAGTTTGGCGCCCCAAGGCTTTTGGTAGGGCCCAACGCTACATTTATTATTCACCTTCACATCTTCAATTTTGTCGCGCTCAACCCCGGCACATCTTCACATTGCCATTACTTTGCCTTAGGTATCTTGGTGGCATTTCCACAATTCCCATATTTTCACATTCCCACTTTTGGAAAATGATCACCCCCACCGAAATCCGCAAAAAAGCTAAGAACAAATATCCCGAGATACTGCGCGCTTTAGTAACGGACGAGGTGGTGTTTCCATGGTTGGTACCCTCCAATAAAACACTACCCAAAGAACTTTCGGCCTATATGCAGGCCTTGGAGACTCTGCTGACCAAAAGCAAAAACCGCACAGGAGCGGGCTATATAGTGGAGCTGGAAACTAAGCAAACACGTAGCCTGGGCAGCCAGAGCGTACCACGCGAAATTCGGTTTGACTCGGCGGAGGACTACCTCAACTTTCTGAACAAAGCTAAAGAGGCCTCTGATTATATAGGGCGGGTATCTACACTCACGGCCTTCAGTCCAAAGCTAGGCGAGTGGGCGATCCAGTATCCTAAGAAGGTGATAGCAGCAGAAGCCCTGGAACATGACCAACCTGTTTGGGAGGGAATATTGGCGGTGCTTAGCTGGTTTTTGGAGGACTATGAAGCAGACACTTTCTACAATTGGAGCCATGACGGAACACCCCAAGCGTGTGTTCATCCTAGAAAACGAGATTACCTACCTCACCTTCCCGGCCGTGCCCCAGGCTTGGGCAGTCTTTGGCTCCGGCAAGGCTGTGAGTCGCTTGCGCGAAGTGGAGTGGCTGGCACAAACTGAACTCCACTATTGGAGTGACCTGGATGCTGAAGGCTTTGAAATGCTCAACAACCTGCGGCAAAGCTTCCCGCATCTCCAAAGCCTACTCATGGACCAAGCCACCTGGGAAGCCCACCAACCGTGGGTAGTAAAAGGCAGTGAAGGAAAGGCCAAACCCCTCCCCTACCTACAACCGGATGAGCAAGCCCTGTATCAGCACCTTGCAGAGCACAATCTGCGATTGGAACAGGAGCGGGTAAGTGTAGGGTATCAGCGGGAGTTGTTGGGCTCGGGGGCATAGTAGAGAAGGCAATCAACCTAAGGGTATGTGTGGGCTTTGTACAAAATCCTCTCTTGGGAGTAACCGCGTGAGGGATCAAACGCTTGCTTGAGCTCCTCCTTTTGGTGGCTCAGGGTTCCTGGCCCTTCGAGTCCCGGTTCGGTGAACCACCTCAGTCACCGTGGAATGGGCTTGCAGCCACCAAAAGGAGAGCGAGGCGTGCGAGCCCGACCCCATTTCCTGTAGGGAGGGTAGTATGCTACCTTTCCTACAGGAAATGGGGTCACGCCCAAGGTATTTCATAAAGGCATAGGACAGCTTGCCCCTATTCATTTTTTGTATTTCGGAGTGTGCCATTACATTTGGATAATAGTCATAACCCCTATCCTACTCCCACATGCTAACACTGATTCGCACTACCCTGCAAAACCTGGAAAGCAGCGATGAATTTCCTGCTCGTAGTTACCGCCAAGGCCGCAGCCTGTACATAGAGGGGCAATGCCAAGTGCTGAGCCAAAGTACCAGTACAGTAGAGGTGCTGGTGGAAGAAGAGGAGCAAGAGCGGGTACTGACACTGACAGAAGGCACGGACCACATAGGTTGTTTTGAGAAGAGCAAGCCGCTGGCCTGGAACTATGCGGGGGTAGCGGCGCTGTATCAGGCGTTGGAGGAGCTAGAGGCAGCGGAACCGCACTCCATCCGAGAGGGGAAAGCGTATACGCGTGAGGGGATGATGAAGCGGGTACTGGCGGAACGACGGGCGAAAGCCGCCAAGGCGGACTACCGCATACAGTGGGCGGAGAGTGTGCACGGGGAGCATGTGCTGACGAACGAGAAGGGCAAGACGTACCGGATAACGCTGCGGGACCTGGAAAAGGAAACGGGCTATATAGACAACCCGGACCTGAAAACGAACAAGCTGGGCACGACCAAGCACCTGATGTGGGCGTATGCCCAACTGCGGGAGCAGCCCGAGCTACGGGCACAGATGACGGAGGAATATCCTTTTGTGGAGGTGTATCTGGATCCGCTGAATGACTACCGGATTACGTGGCATTATCCGCATGCGCTGCCGGAGTCGGTTGCTGAGCTACTGGGAGAGTACTTTACGGAGGGTCCGGTGCTGCCAGAGGTGGATACGCCGTATTTTCTATCGTTGATCCAAAAAAGTCACGAGCATCCGAAATTGAAGATACGACCGGAGGTGGTGGAGAAGGTGCGCCAGGCCTGGGACCGTAAGACGTTGGAAAAGGTGCAGGCGGAAAAGGTGCTGGACCTGAGTGCGCTGAAGGTTTCGCTATTCCCCTATCAGGAAACGGGGGTACGGTTTGCGACGTACCGTGAGGGAGCCATCATAGCGGATGAGATGGGCCTGGGCAAGACGATACAGGCAATAGCGACGGCGGTGTCGAAGAAAAATCTGTTCGGATTTCGTCGGACGCTGGTGGTGTGTCCGGCCTCGCTGAAAGAGCAGTGGAAGCAAGAGATAGAGAAGTTTTGCCGAGAGAAGGCGGTGATAGCGGAGGGAATGCCGCAGCAGCGGGCAGCAATATACCGTGAGACGGAGGCCTACTTTGTGATAGTGAATTACGAAACGGTGCTGCGTGACTTGGTGGAGATCAACCGGATGGCCCCGGACTTTGTGGTGCTGGATGAGGCCCAACGTATCAAGAATTTTAATACGGTCACGGCCCAAACCATCAAACGAATACGGCGTAAGCATGCGCTGGTAATCACAGGTACGCCGATAGAAAACCGACTGATAGACTTGTACTCGATCATGGGTTTTGTGGACCCAGAGTACTTGGCTCCGCTATGGGAGTTTAGCTACCAGCACTGCTATTTTGACCAGCAGGCGGAGCAAAAGATAACGGGCTACTATAACCTGCAGCAGCTAAACGAGCGGCTGAAGCAGGTGCTGCTGCGCAGGGAAAAGCGAAAGGTGCTACAAGAATTGCCCAACGTAACGGAGATGCAGGTGCCCGTAGAGCTGAGTGTGGAGCAGCAGGCGTACCACGCTGACTTTGCCGCAGGAGTGTCGGCCATTCTGGGCAAAAAATACGTGACGCCCTTTGACCAACAGCGGCTGATGCTGCTACTGAACCAGATGCGGATGGTGTGCGATAGCACGTTCTTGATTGATAAGGAAACGTACGTATCGCCAAAGCTGAAGGAGCTGCGCCACATACTGCTGGAAAAACTGGACCTTCCGAATAATGAGCGGAAGGTGATCATTTTTAGCGAATGGACGACAATGCTGAATCTGATAGGTAAGGAGCTGAAGGAGATGGGTATCACTTATGTAATGCTGAGCGGTAAGGTGGCAGTGAAGAATCGGGATAAGCTGGTAAAAAAGTTTGCCAACGACCCGAAATGTCAGGTGTTTCTGAGTACGGAGGCTGGAGGGGCCGGGCTGAACCTGCAAATGGCGGATACGGTGATCAATTTTGAACTGCCCTGGAATCCGGCCAAAAAGAACCAACGGATTGGTCGGATAGATAGGCTGGGGCAAAGGCATGAGCACCTTACGGTGATCAATTTTATCACCAAGCAGTCGATTGAGATGAAGATCGCCTCGGGCCTCTCGCTTAAGACCAATCTCTTCGAAGGGGTGTTGAATGCGGATTCGGAATTGGACATTGTGGATTTTTCGGCGGCGGGCCGATCGCAGTTTTTGCAAGAGCTGGAGGCGGCTTTGGGTGAATTGCAAACGGAGCAAGAGGAGGAGGCCCCGGAAGCGGAGGCTTTGGCGGCGACCGAAGCAGCCCAAGCCATGGCCACTACCGCCGAGGACCTGGTAGCAGAGGAAGAAACCCCTCCCCTACCTACCACAGCGGAAGCACCGAATGGGCAAACGGCTGCCCCCAATACGCCAAAGCCGGAGCAGCTACAGCAAGCGATGACGCAAGGTATGCAGTTCCTGAGCACACTGATGCAGATGACTACGGGCCAAGCTGTAGGGCTAGAAGGTCAGCAGGTGACCGTGGACCCCAAGACGGGCGAGGTAACGATGAAGTTTAAGCTGCCGGGGATGAAACCAACCCCATAACTCACCGGCCATTATTGCAGAGGCTGAAAAAGATCGTCTGGATTGTAGGCAATCCCTTGTGCTTCCAGTAACATGGGGAATTCTTCCAAGAAATCTACCTGCCGGTGAAATTCACTTTGGTTGGCAATATACTCCCGTTCTTCCTCCAAGGTATCGCCACCACCCACGGAAAAGCAGGCGTAGCCTTCTTGCCAAGCGAACGCGGGTTGAGTGGGGCGATGCTCCTGAATCCAGTGAGCCAGGTGGTCTTTTAGCCCTACAGCTTGGCCCGTAGTCATCTGCATCAGTGTGCTC
>JBCBHI010000422.1:0-4965 GCA_038525885.1 Bacteroidota bacterium | reverse complement strand
TGGCAAGATAGGCGCTTCGCTATTGGCATGACTGCCGCCAACAAACAGTGCCCTGCCAAAGGTTCCTTTATGAGCATGCCGGGTCCTCGTGGGGAGCCAGCCTTTTATTACTCGGTTTTCTACACTGAAATAGTTAGTGGTTTCCCGGCGAATAAAGTCAGGATGCAGCCCGATGTCCTGTACCTGCCAGTGACCTACATAGGCATCATTTTCTGCAAGAAAGAAGGCCAGTTTGGGGTGCTGAAAGGTGATGGTATGGTCAACCATTACCCTGGGAGAATCAGCTTCCGAAGCCTGATCCGCAAAGAGACCAGAGGCAATGTCTACCGCTATTCTTTCCGTATTGGAACCATTGATCTGCTCAATGACCTGAGCAAATAGGCCCGTGATAGGGCGCGACAATCCACTGCCAAACATGGCGTCTATGAGGACGCTCCCTTGAGCAAAGCTAGGGATTTGGGCTTCGTTTTTTATAGTCTGAAAACCCTGTAGTTCTGCAAGCCTTCGAAGATTGGTGTTGAAATCCTCTGATCCTTTTCGGTTATCAGGATTCACCACGTACACCTCTACTTGGAAGTTCTCTTGCAGCAGCAAGCGCGCAATGGCCAGGCCGTCTCCACCATTGTTGCCAGTACCTGCCACTATCACTACCGGATGGGCATTGTCATAGATTTGCAGAAAAGCCTTGATAAAGGCTCTAGAAGCACGTTCCATCAGGTCAATAGAGGCAATGGGCTCATGCCTGATGGTATAGGCATCGGCCTTCCTTATTTGTTCCGCGCTTAGGATTTTCATGCTAACGGTCTACTTCTCCCAATACCAAGTCCAAAGATCCCACGATGGCTACCAGATCCGAAATGAGGACTCCTTTCGAAAGTTCTGACAGGATAGATAGATTAACAAAGCTACAGGCCCTGGCCTTGCACCGGAAGGGAATGTCGCTCTTCCCGTCGGCCCGGAAGAAGAAGCCTAACTCACCTTTGGGATTTTCTGCCCTGGAGTAAAGGTCCTGCGCTTTCGGCCTGATCTTTTTGGGGACTTGGGCCCTGGGATCGAAATCCCGCGTACGTTTATGATCACCAAGCAGTTGTACCAAGCATTGGTCTATGATCCGCAAAGACTCCCAACACTCCCGCACACGCACATAGGTTCGGTCCCAGCAGTCACCCAACTCACCCATTTGGCCTTGGCCAATGGGGATTTCAAAATCCAGCTCAGGGTATACAGAGTAGCCATCTACCCTTCGCAAGTCATATCGCAACCCGCTGCCACGGAGTATGGGCCCGGTAAGGCCAAAGTTCACTGCAACATCCATCGGAAGGGTGCCTACTTTAGCCGTGCGTTGGATGAAAATTTTATTTACCAACAGCAGGTTCTCTAGCTCCTCAAGCTTAGGCCTCAGGTAGGCAGAAAACTCCTGACACCGCTCTTCGAAACCAACAGGTAGGTCATAAAACAGCCCACCTACCCATAGGTAATTATATAGCATGCGGGCTCCGCTTACCCATTCAAGTAGCCTTAGGATGTGTTCCCGGTCACGCATCATCCAAAGGAATGGGGTCACCGCCCCTATGTCTACCGCATAGGTGCCAATGGCTACAAAATGCGAGGCTAGACGGTTAAGCTCCGCCATAAGCACCCGTATGTACTCAATTCTTTTGTCCAGGGTGCCCGTGAGCCCCATCATTTGTTCTACACCCAGCACAAATGCCCACTCCGAATTCATAGCCGCCAAGTAATCCATCCGATCCACAAAAGGAATCGTTTGGTTGTAGGGCATAGATTCGGCGTGCTTCTCAAAACAACGGTGCAGGTATCCCATGTGAGGCACCACCTCACGTACTACCTCACCATCGGTGATGACCTCTAGCCTAAGTACCCCGTGGGTAGAGGGGTGTTGTGGCCCTAGGTTGATGAGCATCTCCTCCGACCTCAGGTCTTCTGCCTGGTATTTGGTCGGCTCCGAGTTGGCATGGTGCGAAGGATCGAACTGATATTGAATAGTAGTGCTCATAGGTTAGTAGGCTACTTTTATCCCATGGTAGTACTCTTGCTCTTGATAATCCTTTCGGAGCGGATACCCCTCCCAGTCCTGAGGAAGTAGGATTCGGCGGAGGTCTGGGTGATTTTTGAATTGAATACCTACCAGGTCGTAGCACTCCCTTTCCAGCCAGTCGGCAGTTTTCCAAAACTGAGCTACGGACTCAATCGCTGGTAACAGGTTTTTTGACGGAGGAGTTACCTGGACATATATCGCCACTTGGTGTCCAAAGGGTATAGAATTTAGGTGATAGATTACCTCAACGGTGCCCTCCTCATGGCCAAGGTCCACAGCCGTGATGCAGGCCAACTGATCAAAGAATAGCTCCTGGGCCTGATATAGAAAGCCCATTGCTTCCAGCAAATCTTCTTCAGGAATGCGAATACCCCCGGGAGTACTTTGCTCTACCAGTTCATAGGGAGAGTCCCGTTGGGTAAACTCAGAAAGTAGTTGGGCGATAGCCTGTGGTTCCAGAGGAGTATTCATGTGGATAAAACTAAGGGAACCACTTAGAAATGAAAAGTATGGGGATAGTAATAAAGAAGCACCCACTCCTTCCAGAGCAGGTGCTTCCTTGTGTTATGGCTTGGGGTGAATTATCTGATGTTGAAAGTCCAGACCGGGCGTCGGGCATGGTTCACTACGTCTTCTGCAATGCTGCCACTCAACAGATGCAAAAACCCCGTACGGCCATGGGTAGCCATGGCAATCATATCAACCTGATGGGCTTCTGCGAAGTGAATGATGCCGTCCTCTTCAATTGCATCGCTATAGCTATGTTCGGATACATTTTCTGTCCCCAATTTCTCTACAAACTCCGACATCTGCTTTTTGGTGATTCGGTCCGACTGAAAGTTGTTGGGAGTGTTAATCCTAACCACATGCAGATTCGCTTTAGTAGCCTCCACCAATTGCTTCAAGGGCTCGGCTATGTTCAAATCGTCTTTGTGCAGACTAGTAGCCAGGGCAATGGAGCGAATGTTATCGATGTCAATGTTGGATTTGAGTGTGAGCACCGGAGCCTTGCTCAACCGGACCACCCGCTCGGTATTGCTACCCACCAGAAACTCCTCAATTCCCGTAGCCCCCTTGGTACCCATCACCACCAGGTCAATATTCTCCTTCTCAGTGATTTCCTGGATTTGAGTGTAAGGATTACCCACAGTGACCAGATAGTGCAGATCACTTCCTTCAAACTGGTCTTCATTCACCAGTTCTTCCATCTTTTCTTTGGCTATTTTCAGCATCGAAAGCACAAACACACTGTTGCTTGGGTCAGAGCCTGTAGCGGCAGGGCCTGTGGTAGAAAAGGAAGGCCCCCCGGGCACTTCTACTACATTTAGCAAGGTGACCTTGGCCTTGGCATTCTTGCCTAGTTGGGTAGCTACTTGGGTGGCTACCATGGCCTGCTCAGAAAAATCGGTAGGTACGAGGATGTGTTTCATGGGACAATGAATTCCGTTTGATTTCAGAATAAAGATCCCAATCCAGTCTCCTGGAGGGTATGACCTAGGTCAGGTTTAGGCCGCATATTCATCAGGTAATCATGCCTGATTTGGAGAATAAGGCAAAAAAAATCCCTCCGCTGAGTATAGTAACAACGGAGGGATTGAAATCAATTAGTGATCATTTAATGGTCGTGACCATCCCCATCAAAATGCCCCTCTTCCAGGGTCTTAATCCGCTGATTCAATTCTTCCAAAATGGCGGCTACTTCTTCTTCGCTGTGTTCGTCAGTGAAACCTTCACAGTTGAGGTGGAGGTTGGTGTCAGCAGTTTCTACACCTAGCTCTTTGGCTTTTTCCCAAGCCTCACAAGCTTCATTGGGCTGGTTGTTTTCCATATACGTCATCCCCAACCAGAGGAGGGTGCTTTCTTGCTCATCCCCTTCCAACTCCAGCGCTTGTGTAAACACCGTGATAGCTGAATCACGCCAGGCCTTTTTCATTTCAGGTGTGAATCCTACCCGTTCTTGACCTAAGAACATGGTGTCTTGGTTGGCGAGGTTCCGGTAGGTTCTTCCAAGTAAGTAATGAGAAAACCCATTCTCCGGCTGTAGTTTTATCGCCATATTCAAGTCTACGGAGGCTTCATAGTACCCAGTCAAGTTATTCACCATGACTGCCCGTTTGATATACAAATCGGGAATATTGGGTTGTAATTCAATGGCCTTAGCATATAATACGGAGGCCGTTAGGAAATCCCGAGGCTCGTTCGTTTGGGTAGAAATGATGTTGCGAGCGTCTGCAGAGTTGAAAAAATACTTGTAATTGGTAGAATCTCTCAGGAGTGCCTTTTGGAAGCAGGAGTCTGCCCGAAACGGTTCATTCCTCTGCAAAAGACTAAAGCCCAACATGTTATATCCGTCAGGATTTTCCGGGTAGTGCTTGATTAACTCCCGGGCCGCTTCATCAGCCTTTTCCCATTCTTTATTGTCAAGAGCTGTACGGGTATTCTCCAACAACAGGTTTTCTTCAGGTTTAGGAGTACAACTCCATACCATGACCACCAGGGTCAGCATCCATAGACAGTTTTTCATTGGTTTTTAGTTCTAGGTATTTTGTTCCTTAAGAATCGAAAATTACGAGAAAAACTGACTGGATGTTAACCCAACTCTACAGACGGCAGCAGGATTATTATTGATCGAACCAAGACCGGCGGCGGCTCAATTTCAAATCTTGCAGCAAGGAAGCCTTCACCCGCAGGTCTACCGAATAGCTTTGGAAAGCACCAAAAGGAGTCCAGTCAAAGTCCATCACCCAGCAGTGCAAGTTCCGGGAGATACCAATAGAGGTTTGGTCAATGATCTTCCGGTTTTCGATATCATACCCGGAATTAAAAGTCACCTTCCACGAGTCCGACAGACTTACATCTCCACTAAACCGCAAGGTTTGCACAATGCTCGGTTCCTGAAAGCCCTGTTT
>JBCBHI010000421.1:285-4975 GCA_038525885.1 Bacteroidota bacterium | reverse complement strand
CTTAATCAGTTTTTCGTGGGCATGGACTAGCTTGGCACAGCGGGCAAACTCAATTTTTACCCAGGGCATACCTGCCTTGAAGGCGGAGATATTCATCACCAAGTCCAGTTCATCGGCACCGTCTCGCAGGGCCAGTTCCATTTCCCGTTCTTTGGTTTCGGTCATCTGGTAACCCAGAGGAAAACCAATGACGGTGACGAGCTGTACGGGAGCGGTACCGATTTCGCGTTGGGCGCGTTTGACCCAGAAAGGTGGTACGCAAACCCCACCGATACCGTGTTCCTTGGCTTCGGCTACCAACTGGTCAACATCGGCACCCGTGAGGGTGGGTTTGAGCGCAGTATGCTCGAGAGTAAGCGGGAAAGAATCCATGGAGGCAAGGTACAAAATTGACTCTGAGGGTAGGGGCTAGAAATGAAAAAGCCACGCCGATGGGGCGTGGCTTGTGAGGAGAGGAAAATGATGGTCTATTTTTCCTCCAATATTTCTTCACGACTCAGAAGTTTCAGGGGCTCCTGTCCGGCTTTTTCCAAGGCTTTATTTACGGTAGCCAGTGAGTTTTTGATCAAACCCTCGAACTCCTTTTTGATCACCTCCAGGTCCTGCGTGCCGTTTTCTAACTGTTCTAGCTGCGAATCGGTAGGCTTGCCATCGTACCGGGCAATGGCGCCGTACGCTTCGGCGATTTTCTCTCGCAACCGCTCCTCTCCTGAAATCCCCGGTCCTTCGTATTGAGGGATAATTTGATTCTGAATGGCTTGCAAATCGGCTTTCAGTTGATATAGATGCCGGGCGGAACGCCCTTTTAGGGTGCCTTCCGCAGCAGAGATGTCCGAAAGTAAGCCTTTTACCTGCTCACCCAGAACGGTCAAATCTTCCAGCACCCTATAGCTTTGTTCGATAGCCATCCGTTGGCTTTCCCGGTCGGCAATACTATGGGGCGAATTGGGTGCATACTCAAGTACTAGTTCGCCCTCGTAAACAGCCTCCTTTTGAGTAACGCGTACGGTATAGGTACCGGGAGGGTAGCTAGGACCAAATATGGCGCCGCGAGACAAGGTGCTACCTGTGGGTACTTTGGGTGCGGAGCGACGGGCTACCCATTCTATCCGGTTGACACCTTTGCGCTTACCCGCAGGGAGTTCTGTAAGGACCTCTCCTTCCCCATCCAGAATCTCTACCTTCATAGGGCCAAATATGTGCCGCTTTTTCAGGTAGTAGTAAGCCAAGGCAAAGGAAGTAGGGTTAGGGCCGGAGTACTCGTCGTCTCCGGTGTAATTTGCCGAGAAGCTCACTCCCTGGATGGAAGAAGGGCGGCTGGGGAGAAAGGCCAGGTCTTGTTCCAGGACTTCCTGCGTTAGGCCTCGGATGGGAGTAACATCGTCTAGGATGAAAATACCCCGGCCGTGGGTAGCCATGACCAAATCCTGGGTTTGTGGCTGGAAGGCCAAATCACGTACCGAAACCATGGGCATATTCCCTTTGAAGGGCACCCAATTAGCTCCTGCGTCTAGGGAAACGGCAAGCCCCCACTCATGGCCTACGAAGAGTAGGTTTGGGTTTTCGAGGTCTTCCTTGATTACGTGGCAGAAGGACTCGATTCCTTCGGGATTGGCGGCGGTCCAGGTTTCACCAAAATCAGTGGTGCGGTAGACGTACGGCTGCATATCGTTATTGCGGTGCCCGTCCAGCGTAACGTAGGCAGTACCGGCGGTATGGCGACTTGGCTCTACGTAAGACACCCAAGTGTTGGTGGGGGCTCCGGGTAGGCGGTCACTCAGCAAAGTCCAGGTTTTGCCGCCGTCGCGCGTCAGTTGCAGATTGCCGTCATCCGTCCCTACCCATACCTCTTGATCGTTGAGGGGAGACTCCGCAATGCTAATGATGGTGGTGTGGTTCTCTGCCGTAGAATTGTCTATGGTAAGACCACCCGAACGCTCTTGCATTTGCTTAGCGGGGTCGTTGGTAGTGAGGTCAGGCGAAATGCGTTCCCAGGTGTCGCCCTTGTTCGGTGAGCGAAACAAGTATTGCGATCCCACATACATCCGCTCACCGTCCTCGCTCAACTTAATAGGAGTGTTCCAGTTGAATCTTAGCTTTTCTCCTGCCGGAGCTGCCGGGATGATGCTTTTGTTTTCGCGAGTATTTTGATAATGCCTAACGATATTGCCTCCTTGGCTTTGCCAGTAGATAATGTTGCTGTCTTGCTTATCTGGGAAAACATAGAATCCATCGCCTTCGCCTACTTTGCGCCAATCGGATACCCCTATACCACCTGGGCTTTCCGAAGGACCGACCCAGGAGCCATTGTCTTGAAGTCCGCCGTACACATGGTAAGGCAGCTGATCATCTACACTTACATGATAGAAGGTACTTACGGGTAGGTTACGCATCATCTCCCAGGTGAAGCCTGCATCAAAGCTGCGAAATACACCCCCGTCGGTACCCAGGTAGAGCCAGTTGGGGTCTTTCTTGCTGATGAAAAAGGCATGATGATCGGGGTGGACTGCGCCACCGGCTGAGGAATAGGGTGAGGCAAATTTTTCTCCTGCATCCTTGCTCACTAGTAGCTGGAAGCCGGGCTTATAAATCCGGTTGGTATCTACCGGGTCAGGATACAGCTGAAAGAAATAGAAGGGCCGTTGAGCGATAGGGTAACTGCGGTTGACTTCCTGCCAGCTTTCTCCACGGTCATCGGAACGAAAAAGGGCGGTGCTGTCCGATTCGATGAGGGTATAAATCCGATTGGGGTCTGCTCCAGAGAATGCGACCGAAATGCGACCCATGGTACCCTGTGGGAAGGCACTGGATTCTACAGGTGCCCAATTGCTGCCCCCGTCGGTGGTTTTATATAGCCCACTACCCGGCCCGCCGGAGCGGAAGGTGTGCGGGGCACGGCGAAAGTCCCATAGGCTGGCATAAAGTACATCAGGGTTTTCCGGGTCTAGGGCTAACTCAGCACAACCCGTATTATCATCCACAAACAAGATGTGCTCCCAGGTTTTGCCCCCATCGGTGGTTTTGTATACCCCGCGCTCTGGGTTGGGGCCCCACAGGTGACCTAAGGCCGCTACCCATACGGTATTGGGGTCCTCGGGATGAATCACGATGTCGGCAATACGCTCAGTGGCTTCCAGACCCATGAGCTTCCAGCGGTCGCCGCCATTGGTGGTTTTATAGATACCTGCACCTATGGAGACGCTATTGCGAGTCCATTTTTCTCCAGTACCCACCCATACCGTGTCGGGGTTTTGCTGATCAATGGTGATGGACCCGATACTCTGCGGGTAGTCATCGAATACGGACTTGAAGGTGGTGCCCGCGTTAGTGGATTTCCATACGCCGCCCCCGGCTGCTCCTACATACAGGACTCGGGGATCGGACTGTAGGGCGTCCAGGGCGGAAATCCGGCCACTCATGGTGGCAGGCCCTAACTGCCGAACGGACATGCCCCCGAAGGTATTTTTATCTAGGGTTTGGGCAGAAAGGGACAGGGTAGCCAATAGCCCGACGGCCAGGCTTAGGTGCTTGAAAGCAGAAAGCATAGAAAAAGGAGGAATAGGTGGAAAAGAAAACCGCTCTACCCAAACTTGGGTGTTGGATAGAGCGGTTGAGAGTGAAAAGGAGGTAAGGATTAATTAGCGGGACGTTCGAATAGCTCGTCGTCAATCTCCTCATTCACCAAAATTTCCTGGAAAGTAATGGTGATCATGGTCTGACCATTCATCTGTGTGTCAATGCTCATGGGCATGGCCATTCCTTCAAACATATCGTAGTTGCCCATGATTTGAGTAGTAGACATTTGCTGGCCTTGGAAACTCATAGTGGAGGTGTTGCCAATAACCACGTAGGCTTCCTGGTCCAGATAGGCCACGGACTTGTTGCCATTTTCTTTTTCTATCTGAATGGCATAGATGGGTGAGCCTTGAAACTCCTCTTCGTCCAGCAGAGTAAGGGTAACCCCTCTTTCTTCCCAGTTGTAGAATTGGCCTTCCAGCTGGCCGTCTTCCAACTCCTCTAGCTCTTCTGCGGTAAGGTCCTGAAGTTCAACGCCTCCGTTCATGCTGGGCATGCGTTTCCAGCCTTCTTCTCCGTTCCAGGCGTTGATTACCATTACCTGGCCTTGGAATTCCATTTGGGTTCTTTGTTTCAAGCCGTCTTCGGTTCTCTTTTGGTAGGCGATTACGGGGAATTCCATGCCCATTTGCGAAGCGGTACCTTTCATGATGATAGTTTCTACCTCTTTGGAGGCCTCCAGACCGGTCACTTCAAAGTGAGCCTCCAGAATTTCCTCTAAGGACTGGGCTTGGGTAGCAGTGGCCGCTAACAAAACTAATACTAGGGTGTGGTAGTACTTTTTCATTGTTTTTGGGGAAAGTGTCTTTTACGATGATACCCAAAGCTACTTTATTCGCCTGAGAAGGCGTATGCGTTTTTGAACATCATCACAGGTTTAGTAGCGGTGAGTAGGGGATTCTTACAACTGAAGGAAAATTTTTTTGAAATCCATTCTGGACTATCGGCTAGCCGCCAGGCTCTACCCACACGAGGGAGTGGAAATAGGATGGGACGTCCGCAGTGCGGAAATGATAGACCTTCTTTTTACCCCAGGACCAAATCTCTATGCGTAGCCGGGCTCCGGCTTGAGCCACCGATTCGATCATCACCCAATGATCGAAGGCGACTCTGC
>JBCBHI010000421.1:0-275 GCA_038525885.1 Bacteroidota bacterium | reverse complement strand
GAAAGGGACATCTCGCTGGCATCCGGCTGGCCATGAAAAGCCATGAAAGACACGTCGTCTCTATTCACATGGCCCCCATTGTGCAGGGCTATTCTTTGCTCTGCAAGGTTTCGGTTGCCCACGGTAGAGGCAATTACAAATCTGCCTGGGCTAGAGGCGGTGTTCCAGGCATCCATAAAGGTACCGTGGCCCAGCGGTACATAGCCTCCTTTCCCCTCCCCCAGAAGCTGTAGGGCACTAGGGCCTCACTGGGGAAGGCTTGCATCCTATGGCCC
>JBCBHI010000420.1:0-4980 GCA_038525885.1 Bacteroidota bacterium | reverse complement strand
ATAGGCGACCATAGGTCCATGATCTCGGTAGGTACCGCACTCAGGGATACCGAAGGGTATAAGTAAGAGTTGTTGTCGCCTATGGACCTGCTGAAGGTGCGGCTCAACTACGCCAACGTGGGCAAGGACACGGACCCCTATCAGCTGCGCAATACCTTCGCATTTGCCACGCTGCCCAACTCGCTCACTACGCCCGACCGCTTGCTGAATGCCAAACTGCGGCCAGAACGCACCAACTCCTATGAGTTTGGGTTGGAAGCCGCCTTTCTGCGCAACCGCCTCCGGTTTGATCTGAGCCTGTACCGTACGGTAAGTACTGATCAGATCATCTCTTCGGCCATTTCCTCGGCCTCAGGCTTTGGCACCGCGGTAATTAATGCAGGTAGAATCGAAAACCAAGGCATCGAGCTGATGCTGGGTGGTAGTGTGATTCAGACGGATAACTTCCGGTGGGATCTGGGACTGAACTACACCCGCAACCGCAACCAAGTGGTGGAACTAGCCGATGGACTGGAGTCTTTTGTGATTGCGCAGGGTCCTGACGGCATTACGGTGGAAGCCCGCCCCGGTGGCCGGATTGGCGACATCTATGGCAACACCTTCCTTAAGTCACCGGACGGAGACATCATCTATGAGAACGGCCTGCCCGTAACTGGGGAGCGTGATGTAGTGGGCAACTACAATCCTGACTGGATGCTGGGCGCCAATACGGGCATCCGCTTCAGAAACCTCAGTGCCAATGCCTTGTTTGACATACGTCAAGGTGGGGTGATCTACAGCTACACCAATGCCATTGGCTTCGAGAGCGGCATCCTTGCTACCTCATTACCCGGGCGCGACGGTATCGTAGGCGAAGGGGTTATCGACAACGGAGACGGCACCTATAGACCCAACGACGTGGAGGTAGGAGCTGAGTCCTACTACTACGGCATTCGCCCCCGTGATAACGCGGAGGCCAATACCTACGATGCCTCCTTCATCAAGCTACGTTCGGTAAATATCAGCTATCAGCTACCGGCCGCTCTGCTAGGCCAAGGCCTCATCAAATCGGCTACGGTTTCGCTGGTAGGTACCAACCTAGCCCTCTGGACGGATGTACCCAACATAGACCCCGAGGCACAAGCCATCAACGGCGGTACTCTGGTACCCGGCCTGGAGGTAACCCAGCTGCCCTCGGCACGGTCCATAGGCGGCAAGATTAGTCTACGTTTCTAATCCCACTTTCTTCAACACACAGACATGAAAAAGCTATTCCTTTTTGCCCTCATCGCGTGGAGTCTTTGGGGCTGTGAAACCTTTGAGGAGTTGAACACCAACCGCAACGAGCCCGAATCGGTATCGGGAGACTTGGCACTGCCTACGGTGATTTTTGAACTCTCCAACTTTGTAGTCAACCAGTCCTATTGGTTTGGCGAGAACGTATCCCAATACACCGCCACGTATGAGCAGCGCGCCTACGACGAATACAACTGGACGAGCGACGGTACCTACTGGGCGCTGTATGATATCATACAGGATGCCCAGGTGGTAGGGGACTTTGGTAAGGAGAATGAGCTGGTCAACTACGAGGCCATCGCCATCATCCTGAAGGCCTAC
Organism: Bacteroidota bacterium; assembly: GCA_038525885.1. Lineage (GTDB taxonomy): Bacteria > Bacteroidota > Bacteroidia > Cytophagales > Cyclobacteriaceae > DMST01. The sequence continues at coordinate 3,384 of JBCBHI010000420.1, read as the reverse complement.
ATGTTTAGCCTCATCACCGATGTGTACGGGGACATTCCCTTCACCGAAGCCAACCAGGCTGCGGCGGGTATCATAGCTCCGGCCTACGACACGCAGGAGTCCATCTACCAAGCGCTGCTGGCCCAGTTGGAAGCAGCCAATTCCATGATTGATACCGACGGCACCGTGAACGGAGACATCCTCTTTCAGGGTGATATGCTGCGCTGGAAACAGTTTGCCAACAGCCTGCGCGTGCGGCTGCTGATGCGCGCCTCTAGCGTACAGAATGTAGGTGCGGCGCTCACTTCCTTACTCAACGCGCCCGATACGTATCCTATGTTTGCAAGCACGGACGACGAAGCGGCTTATCAGTACTCGGGGGCCCTGCCGGACATTTCTCCCTATTCCAACGGGGTGGGTCGCTTGTACAACTACTTTCTGGGTGTACCTACCACCCATTTCGTACGGGAGCTGCAAACCAATGATGACCCCCGCATTCACGAATGGCTCGGGGTTAGCGCCGATGCCGGTGCGTTCGTAGGCGTAGTGCCCGGGCTCAACCTATCCGAGGTGGGCCGGCCCAATGAGTTTGCGTCCAAGGACACCAGCTTCTTTCTGGAGCCTGCCAAGATCAAGGGCATCTTTATGACCTACGCCGAGCTCAATTTCTTGCTCTCAGAAGCTGCTATGGAGGGTTTCATTACCGGAGACCCGGCAGAATACTATGCCCGAGGTGTACAAGCCTCATTCGACCAGTGGGGGGTCAGCATGCCAGCTGATTTCACCAGCACCACCGCTCCCTATAGCCAAGAGAATCTGTACACCCAGAAATGGCTGGCCCTCTACCACTGCGGGGCACAAGGCTGGCTAGACTGGAAAAGAACGGGTCAGCCTGACTTCATCCAAGCCGGGCCTGGCACCCGCAACGGTGGCCAGGTACCCGTACGCCTGATGTACCCTGCCTTGGAGCAGTCCGTCAATGCTAGCAACTACGAAACGGCGGCCAGCCGCATCGGCGGTGACAATATCAACTCACGGGTTTGGTGGGACAATTGATTGCGAGTTTCTCTTCATGTACCGAAAGGAGGCTGCCCGTTCTGGGTAGTCTCTTTTTTTGTTTGGCCCCGCCCTCCTGTGGCTAGGGAGGACCGTTTACTGCTTGAAGCCATACCCCTTTGCCAAGACTGGGCCGCGCAGGCTTCGGAGTACAAGGAGGCTTTAAACGGCCAAGTTGAATGAACGTTAGTCCCCGGCGGGGACGAAATACAGTAACCTAGTACGTAAGTGCTAGGCCAACCCGCCCTTAACCCCTGGAAGTCCACGGTGTGGACGACAGACTAGCAACCTGAGTAGGTGCAAATAAATCAGGAAATGTTTTATAGGATTTTGAAGAATGAATGGCGATGGGAAGAGCCGCAGCCAAAAGTGTGCGTGAGCAGAAAAGGGGTCGGATCGCTATCGACGTTGTGGAGATAGCGATCCGACCCCTGCGACCTTGGTTTTAGGTTCAGAAACAGCGCAAGCGCTCATATGACTGGGTTTTGGAACAGCCTGTTGCAAAATTTCTATAGGGGTTCGTTTCATGAAACGCCCCTCTACAGAATTACCAACCACGTTAACTACCAACCTACGGATGCCTCTGGATGAAGTCATGAATGTACCCGGCAATCTCCTCCCCATTTTCCTCTTGCAGGAAGTGCCCGGCGTCTTTGATGATGGGGTTTTCTTCCTGCTTGGCGGTGGGAATGTTGTGGGTGAACCACCCTCGCGCTTTGCTGGTCACCGCATCTTTGTCACTGAATAGCACCATGGCGGGTTTGTCCCAGGCCTTTAGCGTTTCGCGGGCTTGCAGCATCCAAGGGACGGTAGGGTGATTGGGCTTGCCAGGTACCAGACCCGGAAAGGCCTTCGCGCCCGCTTTGTACTTTTTACCAGGAAAGGGCGCCGTGTACGCTGCCAAAACCTCAGGGGTTTTATGCTCTGCCCGGTGGATCCCCAGCTTCATAACCCGGCTAATGGGCGGGTTGGGGATATGTTTCATGGCCGCTTGCCATATACTGAAGGCAGGCCCTAAAGAACTGCCTTTCGGTAAAAAGGTATTCATGACCACCACCCGCTTGAACCATTCGGGCTGCTTGCCTAGAATACCCAACCCCAACAGACCACCCCAGTCTTGAACTACCAGGGTGATGTTGCGTAGCTCCAACCGCTCGATAAAATGGATCAGGCTGTCGTAGTGGAACTGGTAGGTGTAGTCGGCTACCCGGGTAGGCTTGTCACTACGGCCAAACCCTAGCAAGTCAGGCACCACAAACCGGTTATGAGGGCTCAGCACTGGAATAAACTTACGGTATAGGTAAGCCCAGCTAGGTTCGCCATGCAGGGCTAGTACCACCTCGCCTTCGCCCTCGTCTACGTAGTGCATGCGCATATTGCGGTAGGCTAGGTATTTGGGAGCATAGGGCCAGTCTTTCAGCTGGCTAAAACGATCATCCGGGGTGCGTACAAAATCCATGGCTTTAGGTTTTGCTGCAAAGTAGGAATTCTGGACGCACAGTAGGGTTCAAGCGAAGACAATTAGAAAGGAGGGGATTTCCAATACCATTTCCCCTTCTACCTAAAATTTGTAATTTGAAGAGGAAGATCTATTAACACAAACTAACTTAAGATGAAGCACACTAAGCAAAACAAGACCTCCATCAAGAAGATGGATCTAAACCAGCAGGCAATCAGTCAAGACTCCCTCAAGAAATTAACGGGAGGATATGAAGCTTGGCCTTGCAAGTGGTAAATCCACTTGAGCGATAATTCATTGGCCCTTTGGGCTCAAAAAAGTGCCATATCCTATGCTAAGCATATTGGTTTAAACCCCTAAAAAGTGAAAGATGAAAAATTCTAAAACCACCCTCCAATCCATTAAAAGGGAAGGTTTGGATAAGCAGGCCTTGAAACACCTCAAAGGCGGAAACTGCTGGCCAAAGCAGTGGTGATTCACCTTGACAGTATTAAAGCCACCCAAAAAGTGGCTTTTCTTATTTCTAAGCCCATCGATTGGGTAAGCGGCAGGGGTAAGAATGGTTCCTGAAACTCTAGCGCTATCCTCTTATGATGTGAACTTGCATTCAGCTAGAAAACCAACAAAAAAGACGGCCAGCTGCGCAGTCTGGCCGTCCGTATTCTCAAAAGTGTTGGCTTATTGGATCACCAATTGGTGTACATGCTGACGCTGCTCTCCGGTGGAAACCACCAGATAATTTCCAGGTTCCAAATCCCGCACATCAACCTTTACCGTTAGGTTATCAGTACCCGAAACAGACTTCACCTCACGGCCCGTTAGGTCCACAATCTTGATAGATTGTATTGGGCTTTCTGAGTTCAGTGTGATAATGTCCTTGGCAGGATTGG
>JBCBHI010000419.1:0-4980 GCA_038525885.1 Bacteroidota bacterium | reverse complement strand
AAAGGCGACCGTGATGTCGTTCCACTCGGGAGCGAAATAGCGGGCCATAGTGAGCGAACTCACGGTGGCATGCTGTACGCCCTCTTCGCGCAGCCAACGGCCCACCTCCAGGCTCTGGTGAGTTTTGAAATGCGGACGCAGGCGCAAGCCGTGTTTTTGGGCTTTGGCGAGCATCCTACGGGCATTGGCCCGGACCCGCGCTTCGTCTATGAGCAGGGTGGGCGTACTGAGCGTATCGGTGATCATAGTTCCAGGGTGAGGGCGTAGTGGAGGTAGTTTTCATCGCGGCGGTAACCAAGCGACTCGTAGAGCGGGCGGGCACTGGTATTGGCCACCTCCGTCTCCAGCACTATTCCTTTGGCCTTGGTTTCCAGGGCCATCTTTTTGGCTTGATCCATCAGAGATTTAGCAACTCCCTGGCGGCGGTGGTCGTTTGACACATAGAGGTCGTTCAAGATCCAAAGCCGCTGCATACTCACCGAGGAAAAGGAAGGATACAGCTGGGTGAATCCCATGGCTTCCTTGCGGGTGCTCAGGGCAAGAAAAATCACCGAATCGCCGCGTTCTAAACGCTCGCCTAAAAACCGCGTGGCTCCTACCAGATCGCTTTGGCGACTGTAAAACTGCCGGTATTGGTCAAATAGGTTGACCAAGATGTCCAAGTGCTCCTTGGTTGCGCGTACAATGTGCATAATATAGGGTGTGGTTTGCAGACCCTAAAGATACAAGAGTACCTCGCAAGTATGGGGGCTTTTATCGATAGGTTGTGTCCAAAGGGCGAAACCTGAAGGAGTAAGAGGCCCCCAAGGACGTAAGCCGCTGCACATCTACTTGCCTATGCTCTGCCCAAATTTGCAAATGGTCCAAACGGAGGCTCAGGTACCCCACCCAACCCCAAAAGTTGGGTGGGGCATCTACTGGGGTGGTATTCTGCCCCAGGCGATCCCAATAGGTGGCATTCAGGCTGGTAATCAAGCCAATTCCTTCGTGCTGGTTCAGATCAAAATATTGGCTTAGCCCAGCCTGGTATCGCAGATAGGTTGGCGACAAACTATAGCTGGGGAAATCCCCGTACTGGCCACCGCCAAAGCCTAAACTCAGGTTGAGCAGTCTGGGAAAGTAATGTTCCGTTACCCATATACTATAGGCGAGGCTCCGGCTGGCCTCCCCTTGCTCTAGCCGTTGGGCCATCAGGCCTACTTGCGTATTCTCACTACCCCTCTTAAGTAAATTTGTAACGGCCAGACTGGCTTGCTCGAAATTCCGATTATTCCGTCCCCCTTGTCTCCGGTAGTTAGCTACCCAAAGGGTTTTCTTCGGGCCACCCTTCATCAATTCCACACTGCCTCCCCAAGGCTGACCTGGGATTCCCAATATTATCTCGGTGGTGAGTTGGCCGTGAATGGCCTCGTAGGCGGAAGGCATTATCGGTAAATCCTGTAATTGGTATTCATCTTCTTCTAAAACAATATCAATCACGGATCGAGTACCCACCGTCACCTCTTGTTGAAGGAATCCTACAAAGGTGAAGCGTAGTTGACTAGAGTCTGCATTTATTACAATCCTATACTTACCATCCAGATCTGTAGACAATTCATTTCCCGAACCCACAACCAAAACATGGACTCCAGGAAGTGTCTCTCCATATTCATCCCTTACCGTACCCGAAACGGTTCTTTGAGAAGAACTCGGAAAGCTTAGCAACAAAAGGAGGCCCAACACCAGATGGTGCGGCAGCTTGAGAATGTGGTTTGGATACATAGCTATCGTAGTTTTTTATAGCGATGCGTGGGAGACAGATATTCCATAGATAATTTTTCAGCAATCCACATCGGTAATGACTGTTGCAAAAACGCTACTGAGCAGAAAGCTAAACCCCATCATAATTAATATATATTTTGATAGACTTTTTCTTCTGGACCAATAGGGATTGAATAGGCGATCCCGATAGAGGTCAGCTGTTGCTGGTACAGCCGCCGATAATCCACAAAAAGTTTCCATCCCTCATACCTAAATGCCAGGCTACCTTCCCAGCCCCAGAGGTCTCGCTGCGGAAGGACTGAACCCGGATTGGGTTTGGTGAGATCCCAGTATGTTATGCCAAAGGCGGTGGTTAGTCCTGTACCAGAGTAATTAAACAGTTCAAAGTACTTACTCAATCCTGCACTATAAAGTAGGTAATCCGCCTGAAAATCGGATCTAGGAAAGTCACCATACTTACCCCCACCTATTCCTATGGCCAATTTGGGAAGCTCACTCAAAAAAGCTACCGCCAGCTCCATCTCATAGGCTAGGTTACCATTACCTTCCCCTTGTTCTAATCGGTTAGCTAGGAAGTTCAAGTCTACACTCCTACTATTTTTCCCGAGTAGATTGCCAACTTTCAAACCTACCTGTTCAAAGTTATGGTGGGTTCGCCCCCCTTGCCTCCGGTAGTGGGTGGCTACTTCGATTCCCCTCTTCTTGGTAGTCGTGGCCAATGCTATGCTCCCTCCCCAAGGCTGATAGGGCATGCCATAGATAAGGCTAGGGGTAAAGGTGGGTCTTGGGAGGGTGTAGGACCAGACTACGGATATGTCATTGTCCAACGTCTGAGGGTTTACTTCCAGTGTGATGTCAATCACGGATCGAGTACCTACATATACTGTTTGGGTGACGTATCCCACAAAAGAAAACCTAAGCTGACTATCATCACTAGGAACCTCTATGGAATACTTTCCATCTAAATTTGTTATTACTCCACTTTCTGTTTCTATCAGCAAAACATTAACTCCAGGAACAAGCTCACCCTTTTCATCGGTAACTACACCGGTCACGGTTCTTTGAGATAAACCCGGAAAACTTAGCAACAAAAGGAGGCCCAATACGAGGCAGTGCGGTGGCTTGAGAATGTGGTTTAGGTACATAGCTATCGTAGTTTTTTATAGCGATGCATAGGCACCAGGATTTCCATAAAATCCTGGCCTTGATCAATGATGGAATCATTCATCAAAAAGCATTAAATCCCAAGGTATAAGACACACCTACGGAGGTCAGCTGTAGTTCCTCCAGCAGACGGTGTTCTAACCATAAGTTCCAACTGCGGTAACCTAAGTCAAGTGTTCCCTCCCATCCCCACAGGTCTCTCTGGGAGCCGACGGGGCTTTTCATCTGGTCATCCCAGAAGGTGGCTCGTAGGTTTCCGCTCAGGGTTAAATCGCCCACCAGATCAAAATCCTGACTTACTCCTACCTGATATAGTAGATAATCTGCCTGCAAGGCATACCTGGGCAAGTCTCCGTAGTTGCCTCCGCCAAAGCCCAGGGTCAGGTGTGGAAGCTTAGGAAAGTATTGCTCGGTCAACTCTAAACCATAGGATAAGCCACGGGTGGCCACCCCTTGTTCCAGGCGGTTGGCTATTACACCCACCTTCATACTTCCTCTGTGGTTTCTAAAAAGCCTTCCGATTTCTAGGCCGATTTCTTCATAATTATTGTTGGCTCGCCCGCCTTGCCTTCGGTAGTAGCCACCTATTCCGATCCAGCTTTTCCTTGTCACTAGAGTTAATTCCAGGCTTCCTCCCCAAGGCTGATTGGGTATCCCATAAATTAACCCCAGGGTAAGTAGTGATGGAGGGTGATAGGATGGATTAAATAATAGACCGATTCCATGATCTATTTCCCTCAAAGAAATGTCGAGGGTCACTTGTTCACCTACACGTACTATTTGCCATTCATACCCTACATAAGAAAACTGAAGTTGGCAGGTATCATTAGGGATTTCTATTGCATACTTCCCCTCCAAATCTGTAATAACTCCACTTCTTGATCCTACAAGGAGAACATTAACCCAGGGAAGTGGCTCTCCATTTTCTCCGGTAATTACACCGGTCACGGTTCTTTGGGAAAAACCTGGAAAACTTAGCAACAAAAGAAGGCCCAACACGAGGCTGCGCGGCTGTTTGAGAAGGTGGTTTGGGTACATAGCTATCATAGTTTTTACATGGAGTCCATGAGACAATTACACCCATCCGCTACTTCTAACTTCAGAGAGGCAGCTTTCGAGGCCTTGTATTCATTAGACTCTATATACTAGCGATGCGCGGGTGCCGGGTTTTCCATAAAAATTATTGGTTTGGTAAGGAGGGAGGCGCGCTGAGCGAGGCTACCAACGATAAGAAAGTTCGTACGCCAATCCTATGGAGGTAAGCTTTTGTTCTGCCAATCGTCTGTGCTCCACAAAAACGCTCCAACCATCGTAACCCAAAGTAAGGCTGCCCTCCCAGCCCCAAAGACCTGTGGGCGAAACCATGGGGTTAGAGTTCTGCGGGCCAGGGTCCCAATAAGTTGCTTTTAGCTCCGTGATGACCCCCAAATCGTTATTGAAAAGCCTAAAGGAATGACTCAATCCAGCATCGTAAAGAAGGTAATCTGCATGAACATCCGATCTTAAAAATTCACCGTATTTACCTCCGCCAATGCCAAGATGGAAGATGGGTAGCTTGTGGGAAAAATACATATCCAGCCCCACCCTATAGGTTAGGCTGTGGTTGCTTTCCCCTTGTTCCAGTCGGTCAGCCAAGAAGTTCAGGCTCATGCTTCTCTGCCCCTCCCAGAACAGGCCTCCAATTTTCACCCCTGCCTGTTCAAAATTATGATTTGCACGCCCTCCTTGCCTCCGATAGAAAACATTAAGCTGGTTGGTCTGCTGATCCATACCATTAAAGGGCATCCAATCTATCTCTATGCTTCCTCCCCATGGTTGATTAGGCATGCCAAAGATTAAACCAGGACTTATGTGGAAAAAAGTATTATAGGTTGAAAAAAAAGGGTATTCAGTCACGGCACGAGGGTCCTCTATCATTACCACATTCATCACGGCTTGTGAACCTACTTTCGCCTCTAGGGTATAGTAACCTACACTGGAAAACCGAAGCGTGGTCACTGCTTCTGGCACCCTTTTTATGGTATACTTTCCGTCCAAATTTGTGCTTGCCCCACT
>JBCBHI010000418.1:0-4990 GCA_038525885.1 Bacteroidota bacterium | reverse complement strand
GCAAAGCTATTTGCGGTCTCGTTGCCTACACCAAATGCCCAGAGGTAATTCCCGTCTTCATCATATTTGGCCAGGTAAACATCCTCGAAGTCTCCCAGGTCTTGGGTAGCCGTGCCAGCCCCCATATCAAAGTCAACTTCTCGTTTGGCGCTGCCCACCACGTAAATGTCACCCGTGGAGGCCACCGCTACATCCAACCCACGGCTTACGCCCAGGTAGGTGGAGTCAGGCACATCAAAATTCTTGGCCCATTGGTACGCTCCGGTGCTGGTGGCATACTTGGCTACAAAAGTGTTGAGGGAGGGTGAATAGAGTAACTGACTATTGGACCCTACATTGATCCCGGTATTGTTGCTGTTCTTGCTGGCTTGTGCCACTACGTACAGAAAATCCGAATCGGGATCCAATGCTACCCGGGCACCATCCAGGTTGTTGTTACTGTAGATGGGAAATGTCCACTGGATGATCCCAGAACTGTTGGCATGCATCACGAAGATGTCCCGGCCACCGCCAGAATACATACTACCTCCAGTAGTACCGTCCCCATTTACCCAGTTCATTAGGGTAGCATGAGTTCCTGCGAAATAGAGGTTGCCATCAGGAGATACTTCCAGGTCCTCAATTTTCACATACGGACTACGGATACCCAGACTATTGGTGAAATAACCTTTTAGTTCTATGTGCCAAACGTAGTCGCCGTTGCCATCGTACTTGGCAATGAAGCTGTTTTCGCGATAGCTAGTACTGGCTTTGGCGGAATCTGTGCTGGGGTCAAAATCTACCGTACCTAACCAATACCCGGCTACATACAAGTTGCCAGAAGTATCAGAATCCATCGCTTTGATTTCCACCTGTGTACCAGAATCATAACCGATCTGCCAGGCGTTTTGCAGAACCTGACCAAAAGAGTGCGTGGTAAGCAGAAGTGCGCCTACCCAGAGAAATGGTTGGAATAAATTTTTCATACAATTAATTAGACTTGGTTGTTTTGCTTATTGAGTTCGTGCTACAAAAATACCCACAATTCTGTGACAAGTCACCTGAGGCTGAGATTTTTAATTCGGGAAGAGTGCATTAAGTAATATCTTGCTGGTGCTGTATAAGCACCTTAATTACAGTGCTTTATACTTTGTTGTTTAATGCTCTAATGAAAGAGATTTCTTGGTAAGGTAAAAAATAAAGGATAGCCCAGCCTGCCGAAGTCAAGCATAAACTATCCCAAGGTTCACAAGGCCGTAAAGCCTCAGTGCTTAGTCTTCTCCTAGCAACACCACCGGACCATAGTTGGCAAGAATCACTTTCCCATCTTCCACTTCTACCTCTTGGCCAGTAAAGTAATCCCTTACCTTGGTGCCATCAGTAAAAACGCCGGCCACGGATATCTCGTCAATATCATCGCTAATGGTCACCACTACCTGATCTGATATAGCACCTTCTACCTTGCGGCTAAAGGTATAGGGGGCTTCCGAGATTAACTGGTGAACACCGGCACCCACGGCGGGATGAGCGGCTCTAAACTGCCCCAGCTTTTGGTAGTAAGCCAGCACTTCTTGTACCGCAGTACCAGCTACAGTATCCTGGCTGGCTATCATGTCCCAGTTCATCGGTGTACGGAGATGGGCATCACCGTCTGCACCTAGCTCCGTGGCATCCAGCACCCGGCTGCTTTCGTCCCCGTAGTAGATTTGTGCAGCCCCGGGAAGCAGCATGAGCATATTTGCGGCGCGGAAAGGCTGCTCACGCATTTTATCATAAGGCCCACCGTCGTCGTGCGAGGCTAGGTAATTGAGCGTGCTGAGACCTTCTAATTCCCCCTGATGTAGCACCTGGCTGTAGGCGGCAAAAGCCGTTTCGTACGTTTGGTGGGCGGCACCCTTAGCGTCAAAGTTGATCATCGCCTGGAAACCTTCTTTGTAGAAGTTGACCTTGGCCGTGTCATTGTAAGGGTAGTAGAGCCCATGCCCAATAGAGTACCCGTACACCTCCCCTACCATATAGAACTCCTCGTCCCACTGTGCAGAAGGCGCTTCAGGGTGGTTGGCTCGCCAGGTTTCCAAGGCCTTCACGGCCTCACGGTATAGGGCTCCCCAAACGCTGGCCTCCGTATGCTTAGCCGTATCTATCCGGAACCCATCTATGCCCAACTCCTTCACGTAGTCTATCATCCACTTGATGATGTAGTACTTGGGGGCTCTGGGGTATCCTGTAGCCGCAAAAAACTCGTCCAGCTCGGCCACTTCTTGTTCGTAGCGGCCTTCAGCTTTCCATTTCTCTACCAGAAATTCCGGCAGTTCCACATCCTCTTCGGATTCCGTACGGATGTCCGGTAAGTTCTCCACCAGCGTACACTCTATCACCGCCTTGGGGTCCTCCCAGGTACAGGCAGGCTCGGTACGCACCCAACTGTCTGGCCACTGTGAGTCCGCTGCCGTTACCGGGCCGGTATGATTGATGATGACATCCAAAATCACCCGTATGCCCTGTGCATGGGCCTTCTCCACTAGCTCTTGGTAGTCCACCATGGTTCCCAAATTGGGGTCGATGGCCGACCAGTCTCGCGGCCAGTAGCCATGAAAAGCGTAGGTTTTCCCGGTGCCTTCATCGGTATAGCCATGTATATTTTCGTAAGGTGGGGTAAGCCACAAGGCGTTCACCCCCAAATCGGTGAAATATCCTTCGTCCAGCTTTTGAATTACCCCCCGCAGGTCGCCACCTAAATAGCTGCGTAGGGGCGCGCCTTCTTTGGTTCGGTCAAAGGCCTCGTCGTTAGACGGATCCCCGTTGAGAAACCTGTCCGTAAGGGCAAAGTAGACCGTAGCCCCCTCCCACATAAAGGTATCTTGAGGAGCATTTTCATCAGTAGAAGGATCGTCGGTCTCTGTAGTAGATTGGCAGGCCATCAGTAGGGCCAGGCCTAATAGTGAAGTGTAGTGTGCGCGCAACATGTGCAATTGGTCAATTTTCTTAAAACATCAAACTAAGGAAAAATGTAATGAGGCCCACAGTGCCTTTGTGCAACCGTTGGCAGCAGGGTTGAGCGGTAGAGACAAAAAAAGCCTGCTTCCTCAATAGAAAGCAGGCTCCAAATAGACTTGATATTTTCAATCAGGATTATCTCCCTTGTCCTTCACGGAAAGCATCTACCTGACTAGGAGGTGTTTCAGAAGCAGGCCATACATTGTTAGAAACGTCAGTATCGGCAAGCTCCTCCTTAGGGTCAAACTGGATCTTCACCACTTCTTGGCTGGTGTAGAACACCTTGCTGATTTCCTCAGCATTTTTGCGCCAGATTTCCGCAGGGATACGGAATTCTTCCGTGGTACCGTCAGCGTAAGTGAATTCAAATATCAAAGGCATCACGAGTCCGCCAATGTTTTCCAATTTGATTTCGTAGAAGTGAGGGGTTTCTCCCAAACGCTCTTTAGCATTGGCATCCAACAGAGCAAAGGCATAGCGCTCATCACCCTCCATGGTCGCCTTATCCGAATCGTCCGTCAACTGATAGTGGTTCACCTCAGTCATGGCAATATCCACGTGGTCTACCGTGTAGAACCAACCGCGCCAGAACCAGTCCAAATCTATCGCCGAAGCATCTTCCATTGAGCGGAAGAAGTCCTCAGGAGTAGGTTGTTTGAAGGCCCAGCGCTCAGAATAGGTCTTAAAGGCAGCATCGAACAACTCAGGACCCATTACGGTCTCCCGCAGAATGTTGAGGGCGGTAGCAGGCTTGGTGTAGGCGTTAGGGCCTAAGCGCTGTACGTTGTCCGAAGTAGTCATGATAGGGCTGATCAGCTCAGGATCGACGCTCATGTAACCGGTAATGTTTTTGGGTACTCCACCACGTACAGGGAAAGGCTTATCCGTCAGGTGGTCCTCAAAACGAACCTCAGCCAAATACTCAACAAACGAGTTGAGGCCTTCGTCCATCCAGGTCCACTGGCGTTCATCAGAGTTGATGATCATAGGGAAGTAGTTGTGGCCTACCTCGTGAATAATCACGCCAATCATGCCATATTTCGTTTGGTCGTTGTATTCGCCATCTACACAGCGGCCAAAGTTGAAGCAGATCATGGGGTATTCCATCCCGATACGGGCGGCATTTACAGAGATCGCCTTAGGGTAGGGATAGTCGATAGTGAAGTGCGAGTATATCTCCAAGGTATGCACCACCGCCCGGGTTGAATATTCCTCCCAAAGGGGATTGCCCTCTTTAGGGTAATACGATTCGGCCATGATAATCTCACCACCAATCTCTACGCCTTGGGCATCCCAGATAAACTTACGTGAACTGGCAAAGGCGAAATCACGTACATTTTCGGCTTCAAACTTCCAAGTGACAGTAGAGCTGGCACGTTCCTTCTCTTTCTGTTCTGCTTCTTCCTGAGATATGATGATCACCGGCTCATCGGCAGTTTTAGCCTTTTCATAAGCCCGCATCTGAGCATTGGTGAGAACATCTTTTGGATTCTGCAATACTCCGGTAGCAGCTACTACGTGGTCTGCAGGCACGGTGAGGTCTACGGTGTAGTTACCGAAGGGCAAGGTGAACTCACCTGCACCGTAAAACTGCTTGTTCTGCCATCCGTCGTAGTCATTGTACACCGCTGCACGAGGGAAAAACTGAGCAATAGTGTAGAGGTAGTTATCGTCCTCCTTGAAGTACTCATACCCCGAACGACCGCCAATGGCCATCCGGTCATTGATGTTGTAGAACCAGTCTATCTGAATATCAGTGGACTCGCCTGGGTTCAAGGTCTCAGGCAAGTCTACCCGCATCATGGTATTGTTTACCACGTTGGGCAGAGCCATGCCTTTGCCATCAGCTACTTTGGATACTTTGAACCCTCCGTCAAAGTCAGAACCGATGTACTGATTAATGGAATAAGAGTTCACGTTTTCCCGCATGCGGGTAGTACGAATTATGTCAATAATTCCCCGGATCCTTTGGAGTACATCTGGATTCAATTGGACCAAAACGTACGTTCCAAGG